>CBDUZB010000166.1:0-3364 GCA_965371605.1 uncultured bacterium | reverse complement strand
CGGAGAGGGAGGGATTCGGACCCTCGAACGAGTTACCCCGTTACACACTTTCCAGGCGTGCGCACTCGACCAACTATGCGACCTCTCCGTAATGGAACATTATACTACAAAAATATGGGAAAATTGTCAAAAAATTTATTTTTTACTGAAAGTCAATTCTTCCTGTTTCCCTTTTTTAACTATATCAACTTTTATTGTATCCCCATCTTTAAAATCACCCTGGAGTATTTTTTGGGCTAAGGGGTTTTGAATTAATTGCTGTATTGTTCTTTTTAACGGCCTTGCTCCATAAACCGGATCAAAGCCTTGCCTGGCTAAAAGTTCCATTGCTTCATCAGTAAGGGTAATTTCTATTTTTTTATCCAGTAATTTCTTCTTTAAATAACCAATTTGAATTTTTACAATTTGTTTAAGATGTTCCGGAGTAAGATTATGGAAGATAATTATTTCATCAATTCGGTTAAGAAATTCCGGACGAAAATGACTGCGCAGGGCTTCCATTACCCGGTTGCGCATTTCTTTCTCGTTTTTACCACCCAGTTCCTGAATTAAATTACTGCCGATGTTAGAGGTCATAATAATTACCGTATTTTTAAAATCTACGGTTCTTCCCTGGCTATCGGTCAGGCGTCCGTCATCTAAAATCTGTAAGAGTACATTAAAAACTTCCGGATGTGCTTTTTCGATTTCGTCAAAAAGAATCACTGAATAGGGACGTCTTCTGACTTGTTCTGTTAGATATCCTCCTTCTTCATAGCCTACATAACCGGGAGGAGCTCCAAGAAGCCGGGAAACGGAAAATTTTTCCATAAATTCAGACATATCAATACGCACCATAGCTTTTTCATCATCAAATAAAAACTGAGCTAATGCCCGGACTAATTCTGTTTTTCCTACGCCGGTAGGGCCCATAAAAATAAAAGAACCTATCGGGCGGTCGGTTTCCTGTAAGCCGGCACGCGCTCTTCTGATGGCGTTAGCTATAGCGGTTATTCCTTCTTCCTGTCCGATGACCCGTTCTTTAAGTTTTTCTTCTATTTTTAGCAATTTATGAATTTCACTTTCTACCATTTTAGATACGGGAATACCGGTCCATTGGGAAATTACTTCAGCAATATCTTCTTCGTCCACTACTTCCTTTAAGATTTTTTGATTTTTTTGCAGTTGGGTTAACTTTGTAGTTTCCTCTTCTAATTGTTTTTTTAAATCAGTTAGAGTTCCATACCTTAATTCAGCTGTTTTTCCTAAATCACCGATGCGTTCGGCTTTTTGTTCTTCAATTTTAGTTTGTTCTATTTTTTCTTTTATCTGACGAAGTTTTTGTATGTTTTCTTTTTCTTTTTGCCAGTGTAGTTTCATCGGAGTAACTTCTTCTTTTAAATTGGCTAATTGTTTTTCTAACATTTTTAATTTTTCTTTACAGGAAGAGCGGTTTTCTTTTTTTAAAGCTTTTTTTTCTATTTCTCCCTGTCTTATTTTTCTTTCCAGCTCGTCTATTTCAGAAGGCATACTATCTATTTCTATACGCAAACGGGAGGCAGCTTCATCTACCAGGTCAATGGCTTTATCCGGCAGGAAGCGGCCGGAAATATAACGGTTGGAAAGAACGGCAGCAGCAATAAGGGCATCATCTCTTATTTCGACTCCGTGATGAACTTCGTACCGTTCCTTAAGTCCTCTTAAAATGGCAATAGTGTTATCTACATTTGGTTCTTTGATGTAGATTGGTTGAAAACGCCTTTCTAAGGCTGCGTCTTTTTCAATATGTTTGCGGTATTCGTTTAGAGTAGTTGAGCCGATACAGCGTAATTCTCCCCTGGCTAAGGCGGGTTTGAGCATATTAGATGCGTCCATTGAGCCTTCGGCAGAACCTGCCCCTACTAATGTATGCAGTTCATCAATGAAGAGAATAATTTGTCCTTTTGCCTGGTCAATTTGTTTTAGTACGGCTTTTAATCTGTCTTCAAATTCTCCGCGATATTTTGTTCCGGCAATGAGTGAGCCTAAATCCAGGGTAAAAATCTTTTTATTCTTAAGGCTCTCGGGGACGTCTTTGCTGATTAACCGTTGGGCTAAACCTTCGGCGATAGCGGTTTTTCCTACACCGGGTTCACCGATTAAAACCGGATTATTTTTTGTTCTTCGGGAAAGAACCTGAATTATTCTCCTGATTTCTTCGTCTCTGCCGATTACCGGATCTAATTTCCCATTTCTTGCTAACTCGGTTAAATCCTGGCAGTATTTATCCAATGCCTTATATTTTGTTTCCGGATTTTGATCGGTCACTTGTTGTCCTCCTCTGATATTGACTAAAGAAATATAAATTTTTTCTTTGGTTAAGCCATGTTTTTTTACTAAATCAGCAACGATTCCTTCTTTATCGTCGAGCATTGCTAAAAAGAGATGTTCGGTAGAAACGAATTCGTCTTTGAGCTGTTTAGCTTCGTCAAATGATTGATTCAGTATTTGATTTAAGCGGGAAGAGAGAAATGATTCTCCTCCTCCGTGAACATGTGGCCTTTTTTCTAAATTTTCCGCTAAATTTCTTTTTAATATTTCCGAATTAATTTCTAATTTCTCTAAAAGAGAGGGAACGATTCCTTCTGTTTGATTAAGTAACACAGCCAAAAGATGTTCTGAATCTATTTGTTGATGATTATTATTTTGAGCTAATTTTTGTGCTTCCTGCAGGGCTTCCTGTGCTTTTATGGTAAATTTTTCAAATTGCATATTTTTTCCCTCCCGTACTTATGAATAATAGTCATAAACATAGACAAAACAGTTCATAGACAAATAAAAGTCCATAGTCGACAGTCCATAGTCCATAGACAAAGACAAAAGATAAGGACTAACGACAAAAGACTAAAGACAAAAGATAAATATTAAATTCTAAATTTCAAACAACAGCTTTAAGCAGAGCAAGCTCTGCAACTACAAACTAACAAATAACTACTGGATTTCTGCTTTCCAGATTTATGTTGTAATTCCCCTTTTTGGTAGTCGCAGGCTTTCTTGTCCCGCCTGTGGAGGAAGCCTGCGGAAAAATTCTGATGTCACGCAGGCCAAAGGGCCTGCAACTACAAACAAATTCAAAATTTAAAATAAAAGACAAAAACTAAACACCCTCACCTTCCCGCCTTACTGATTGGCGGACAAGAATCCTCCCTCCTTATCCGCCTGAGGCGGAGCGGACCCGAAGGCTCCCGTCAAGGGAGAGGGAAAAACAAATTAAAACTTCAAATTTCAAAAGAAAGCCTCATAAATGAGGCAACTACAAACAGAGCAAATTCTGCAACTACAGACATTAAAGAACTAATTTAAACCAATATAACTGTTTTTTCAACTGTCTTTGTCTTTGACCAAT
>CBDUZB010000165.1:0-3385 GCA_965371605.1 uncultured bacterium | reverse complement strand
GCCCAATAAATTGGGCAACTACATCAATTATGACACAGTCTCGGAAGCAGGAATCCAGTAGTTGTTTTGGGATTTTGAATTTGGGATTTGGGAGTTTAAAAAAATAGTCCATAGATAAAAGACAACAGATGACAGACGAAAGACGACAGACGACGGACGAAACAAAGTGAAAGACAAAAGACAAAAAAGACAAAAGACTGCGAATGGTGAAGAGCAAAAGAAAAAGACAGGAGAATATAATGTTTTGTCCAAAGTGCCGGGCTGAATTTATAGACGGGATAACCGTTTGCAGTGATTGTGGAATTTCTTTGGTTAAAAAGTTATCTCCACAGCCAAAACCGGAATATTGTAAATTAGTGGAGATTTTTTTCACCGGGAAAAGTGTCGAAGCGGGATTTGTTAAATCATTATTAGATGCGAATGGAATTAATTGTTTAATTAAAAATATACATTATCCTTCGCTTACACCTGTGGGGATTGCGGCTGTTCCGATAAAAATAATGGTGGAGGAAAAAGACAAAGTTAATGCAGAAGAAATTATTAATCAATATTATAAAGATTTGAAAAACGAGTAAGGATATTTTAAAAAATAATAATTTTCATAGTTTTAATTGGTTTTTATAAATAGGGTATATAATTTAATAATATAAGAGTTGTATAAACACAGTGGGAATAAAATGAATAATAACAATTTGCGTAATGGAAAAAATAATTTTCATTTAATTAATGGGAATATCCATAAAAGCGTACTTTCCATAGCTTTACCATTGGTTGTTGTAAATACATTTAGTATTGCCCTGGAACTTATTGATGCTTTTTTTGTGGGGCGTTTAGGTCCCCAGGCACTTGCTGCCATTGCTATGGCCAGTGTGGTAATGTTTTTTTTGGCCACTTTTGGAGTGGGTTTGGGAATAGGGACAATAGCCTTGGTATCTGCTGCATTTGGAGAAGGAGACTTTGAAAAGGGAGATAAGATTGCTCTGCAATCTTTATATTTAGGAATAGTTGTTTCTTTCTTGTTAGGAATAATTGGTTTTTTCTTTTCGCCCTGGTTGTTGACTTTTTTGGGAGCAAAAGGAGAGGTTTTGATAATAGGCAGTAGTTATCTTAAAATTTTATTTGCCGGAATATTAGCTATGTTTTTTATGTTTTTGGGTAACGCTGTTTTTCAGGGAGCAGGGGATACTAAAATCCCGATGAAAATCGGAGTGATAACAGTCATAATAAATATTATCCTTGATCCGTTAATGATATTTGGGTTGTTAGGTTTTCCTATGTTGGGGGTTTCCGGAGCAGCATGGGCGACAGTTATAGCCCGGACTATAGGTGGTATAATAATGTTAACTATTTTTTTTAGAGGAAAACATTTAGTGCAAATACAATTAGATGATTTAGGTTTAAATTTTAAAATAATTAAGAAAATATTATTGATAGGTATTCCCGGGTCTATTCAAATGTTACTAAGAAGCTTTTCAGCTGTAGTATTAATTAAAATAGTTGCTTTGTTTGGCACTACTGTAATAGCTGCTTACGGAATAGGGGGGAGAATATTTCATTTTTTTCTTTTGCCCGGGTTTTGTTTTGGCGGGGCAGCATCGACTTTAGTGGGACAGAATTTAGGGGCAAAAAATCCCCATCGGGCTTACAAAAGTGCCTTATTATCTTCTTATTATTACCTCGGATTTTTATTAGTAAGCGGCATAATTGTTTTTATTTTTTCTTCGCCAATTGCTACTCTTTTTAATCCGGAAAAAGAATTTGTAAAGGTTTGTTCCTTATTCCTTAAATATTTAGCAGTTGGTTCTGTTTTTCTTAGTTCCGGAGTTGTTTTTTCCCGGGCGTTACAGGGAGCAGGAGATACAGTTTCTCCTATGGTAATAACCGGACTTTCTTTGTATCTATTTCAAATACCTCTTGCTTATTTTTTATCTATGCATTTAGGATTTAATGAAAAAGGTATCTGGATAGCCGGTCTGATGGGAAGTTTGATCAATGGATTATTAATGGCCATTATTTTCTTAAATGGGAAATGGAAATATCGAAAGGTTGGAGTGAAAATAAATTAAATTATAAGATAATTTATTTAAAAAAAATAAAAAATGTTTAAAAAATTCTACGATGTAATTGTAATTGGTGGTGGTGCTTCAGGAATGTTTGCTGCCGGATGTACAGCAGCAAAGGGTGCTGATTCCTTGTTATTAGAGAGAAATCATCAGTTCGGTAAAAAATTAAATATTACCGGAAAAGGCAGATGTAATCTTACTAATATTGGAGAGATAAACGATTTTATTGTTTGTTATGGAAAAAACGGCAAGTTTTTATACCGGGCTTTTACCAGATTTTTCAACCAGGATTTAATTGCTTTTTTTACTGGTGATGGCATTGAAACTAAAGTAGAAAGAGGAGGAAGGGTTTTTCCGGTTAGTGATAATTCTGAAAGCATAGTAAATGCTTTAAGAAATTATCTTCAAGAAAATAAAGTGACTTTAGGTTTTAATCTACAAGTTGAAGAAATTATAGTTAATGATAATAAGAGTAGTGAAAGTAAAGGGGGAAAACATAAAGTCAGGGGAGTGAAATTAAGTAAGAGCAAAGAAATTATAGAAACAGATAAAGTTATTTTGGCTACCGGAGGACTTTCTTATCCTAAGACAGGGTCTACCGGCGATGGGTACCGGATGGCAAAAAAAATAGGGCATAGTATTGTTCCTCTTACTCCGGCACTGGTGCCTTTAGAAACTAAAGAAGATTTTGTTAAAGATTTACAAGGGTTAGCCTTAAAAAATGTCAGTGTTACTGTTTTTGCCGATGGCAGGAAGATTGGCCGGGAATTTGGTGAAATGTTATTTACTCATTTTGGCCTTTCGGGGCCGATTATATTGAAAATGAGTAGTTTAGTCGTTGAACATTTAAACAAAAATGAAGAGGTAAGTGTTTCCATTAATTTTAAGCCGGCATTGGATAGAGAAAAACTTGTCGGCCGATTATTCCGTGAAACTAAAAATTTTGGCCTTAAATCAGTTAATAATGTAATGAAAAATTTTTTGCCCCTCAGACTTGTTCCTGTATTCCTGAAATTAGCTAATATAAATAGTGACAAAAAATTTAAACAAATTACCCATCAGGAAAAAGAAAAAATAATCAATCTTTTGACTAATTTTAGTTTGAAAATAATTAAATCCAGGCCAATTGAGGAAGCCATTATTACCCGGGGAGGGATTTCTCTAAAAGAAATCAATCCCTATACTATGGAATCGAAAAAGGTTACTGGACTATATTTTTGTGGGGAGATAATTGACCTTGACGGTAAAACCGGCGGATACAACCTCCAATTAGCTTTTTCTACCGCACACCTTGCCGCAGAATCAGCAGTCAAATCTTGACA
>CBDUZB010000164.1:0-3446 GCA_965371605.1 uncultured bacterium | reverse complement strand
CGGGGATGGAATAAATGATGCAGCTAATTTTATTTTTACCAATCCTAATAATGAAACAGTTGAAGGAATGATATTTGATTTATCGGGCAGTGTGGTGAGGGATAACTTACCATCAAGTAGTACTACATCTTTAACCTGGAATGGCCGGGATAATAGTGGATGTGTTGTAAGTGGTAAGGTATATATATATCAAATTAAAGTGGGTGGTAAAGTATTTAACGGGACGGTAGTGCTGGCGAAATAGATAAAAGACAGGCACAAAGGCATCAAGGCACAGAGGCACAAAGTTAACAGATAAAAGACAAAGACAACGACAGTCCATTCGCCTTACTGACTGGCGAGACCGTCGCTCTGCTTTAGCAGTCCATAGTCCACGGTCGATAGTCCATAGATAAAGACAACAGAAAGTTATAAGTTATTAGTTATAAATTATAAGTTAAAGACAAAAACGAAAAGTAATTAAACATATTCAAAAGATACCGAAAGGCAAGTCTGTTTGTAGTTGCTCAATTTATTGAGCAAAAATGTTTAGGAGTTTGCCTGTCCGCCAGTCTGTAAGGCGGGAAGTTGGGATTTGGGAGTTTGAACAGGAAGTTATTAGTTATAAATTAAAAAAATAAAATTATCAAAGAAACTAAATAAAAGTGTAACCTATGTCCCCGGTTTAAAGTGTAACCCATGTTTCGGTTGCACAAAAGAAGAAGATTGCAAATGGCTAATGGCGAATAGCAAAAAATTTGAAAAAAAAGGGGAAAATTAAGCGACAGAAAACTTAGATTATTGTAAGAAAATTTTTTGTGAAATGTGTTTTAAATCATCTGTAAAAACAGGGATAGATAGCAGTTTTTTAATAAATTACTTTAATGATTTTCAAAAAAGTTAAAGCAGTTTATTAAAGAAGTCTTGGTTTATGTTTAAGATGCAATACTTTTAGTTAAAAATAGTGGGTGTAAAATATGTTATTCAAGATAAGTTTAAAAAAGCAAAAAAAATTAGAAGAACGGATGCAGAAACTGGGTGTTTTTGAAAAAGACATTGTTGAAAAATTTATTCGTTCCAGCGGTAAAGGCGGCCAAAAAGTAAACAAGACGTCTACCTGCGTATACTTAAAACATATTCCTAGCGGAATAGAAATAAAGTGTCAAAAAGAAAGGATGCAATCGCTCAATCGATTTTTGGCACGAAGAATTTTAGTTGATAAAATAGAGTCAATAATCCTGGGTAAGGAAAGTGCCCAACAACAGCAGATAGAAAAAATACGCCGGCAAAAGCGCAGGCGCTCTAAAAAAGCCAAAGAAAAGGTCTTGAAACTGAAGAAAATGCAATCCGAAAAGAAAAAACTCAGAGCCCCGATAAAAAACATTAAAAAAGAAAATACCGACTAAAAAGAAAGGAGAAATCTTAAATGTCATCTATTTTAAATCTTGAGCCCGGCAATGTCTGGAGGTATTTTAAGGAAATTAGTGATATTCCCCGCTGTTCCAAACAGGAGAGACAGATAAGGGAGTATGTAAAGGAATTTGCTCGCAGACGGAATCTTTCGTTTTGGGAAGATAAAATCGGTAATATTCTCATTCGTAAACCAGCCGGGGCGGATAGTTCATTTTCCGGGGGAAAACAACTTCCCACAGTTATTCTTCAGGCACACCTGGATATGGTTTGTGAAAAAAATGAAGGAATTACGCACGATTTTTCCAAGGACCCCATTTTATTAAGGGTTGAAGGGGATTATCTTTATGCCGTAGATACTTCTTTGGGAGCGGATAATGGGGTAGGGGTTGCTTCAATGTTAGCCATTTTAGATACTTCTGATGTAGTACATCCCCCGTTAGAGTGTCTTTTTACCGTTGATGAAGAGGCAGGGTTTTCCGGGGCATTGGAAATTGAGCCTCATTTTTTACAAGGAAAAATAATGTTGAATTTGGATGGAGAGGATGAAAACATATATATTGGCTGTGCCGGCAGTGGAAATACAAGATTTGGCTTTCCTTTTAATTATAAAAAAATGCCTGTTGAGGGAAAAGAAAAATATGTAATTAACGTTTCTGGGTTGAAAGGGGGGCATTCCGGGATAAATATTCATCTTGGCCGGGCAAATGCAATCAAATTGCTGAGCAGGGTCTTATTACGCTTAGAAAAAGGATTAAAACTTGATTTAATCAAGATAGACGGCGGAAACAAATTAAATGCCATTCCCCGTGAAGCCAAAGCCCACATATTGATAAAAACAGGTGATGCTCAAGAATTAAAGTCAGGGATAGCCACATTTTTTAAAGAGTTATCCGATGAATTTAAGTTGATTGAACCAAATTTACAAATAGAAGCTGTTCCCCTAACAATTGAATCTACTGAAGAATATTTAATGGAATCAGACGTAAAAAACCGGATATTAAAACTTTTAACCGGTTTGCCTCACGGGGTAATTAAAATGTGTGACCATATAGATGTTGTGGAGACCTCTACTAATCTGGCTAAAATTCGTACTAAACAAGGTAAAGAAGAAAAAGGTGAAGTTATAATCCGTTCAATGAGCAGGAGTTGTATCAATGCTGAATTAACAGGAATAAGGGCTCGATTAAAAACCATAGGAATTGCTGCAGGTGCAGAGGTAAAAGAAGGAAGGCTTTATCCCGGCTGGAATCCGGATGAAAATTCAAAACTTTTGAATCTGGCGAAGAATGTTTATCAGGATTTATTTAAGGAAGTACCTTCGGCTAAAATAGTTCATGCAGGATTAGAGTGCGGGATAATCGGCGAAAAGTTTCCCGGAATGGATATGATTTCTATCGGCCCCTGGATTGAAAATCCTCATTCTGTTGAGGAAAGAGTGAGAATATCGTCCGTAGCTAAATACTTTAATTTTCTTAAAGGAATTTTAACGGCATTATCAAAATAAATTTATTAAATTTGTTGCCATTTTTCATTCATTATAATCCGGTCAAGAGGTAATCTGCTTTTTCTGTCGGTAGGAAATTCTTTAGGATAACCCACAACAAGTAAATCAATTATTCGTATTTCTGCCGGTATGTTTAATATTTCTTTCACCTGTTCTTCAAAAAAAGCACCTATCCAACAGCTTCCCAGTCCTTCTTCAACTGCTTTTAAAGTCATATGATCCAGGGCAATTGCTCCATTAATAGGATAGGCTAATTGTCCGCAGGTCATTTTATATTCCGTATTTGCCGAACAACAAACAATTATTACCGGGGCTTCACCGACAAAACTCTGATTTTTGGCGGCAACCATAAGCTTTTGACGTAAGGATTTATCCCTGACTACAATAAATCTGCATTCCTGTTTGTTCTTTGCCGAAGGGGCAAGCCGTGCGGCTTCTAAAACAAGCTTCAATTTTTCTTCCTCTACGGGTTTATCCTGATAACTGCGAATACTGCATCTTTTTTTTATCGCTTCCATTACTTCCATAACTTCCTCCTTTAATTAGTTGA
>CBDUZB010000163.1:0-3481 GCA_965371605.1 uncultured bacterium | reverse complement strand
CTCTTTAGTCAAATTTCCCACTGTTTTCTCTTTTAACATTTCTAACATACTAATAGTTACCTTTGCCTGCTCAAGATTTTTTTCTTCTTTCCCGGTCATAGGATTAACAATTTTACCCAATTGCAACATCCCTGCCTGAGAAAGAGAAATTACTAAATTTACCAAATAGACATTAGGTTGAATATTGACGTTCATTTACTCCCTCCCAATAATAAAATAGATTCTTCTATTCTTTTTACGACTTTTTCTTTTCCTAAAAACTCAAGTAAAGCAAACAGTCCCGGGCCTTGCATCCGCCCGGATGTTGCCACCCTCAGAGGATGAAAAACTTTACTTGTTTTTAATTCTTTTTTTAAACAAAAAGCTCTTATTCCTTCTTCTAAACCACCTATAGAAAAATCTTCTAATTCTTTCAGGGAATCTTTTATACTTTCAAGAATTTCTATCACATTCTCTTTTTTTAAAGTTTTTTCCACTGCCCTGGAATCATATTCCATTTCCTCTTTAAGCATATAGCCTACTAAAGAAGGAACTTCTGAAAGAAGTTTTATTTTTTCATGTTCCAGACCAACCGCTTTTTTGATTTTTTCTTTTCTCTCTGCCGATACTTCATCCCAATTAAGAGCTCCATTTACTAAATCCGCTTCTCTCAACCACTTAAAAGATTTCTCCGTCAATTCATCTATTCCCATTTTACGAATATATTCTCCATTCATCCAGAGTAATTTATCCTGGTCAAAAATTGCCGAAGACCGGCCACAACCATCCAAAGAAAATTTATTGATTAATTCCTCACGACTAAATATCTGCTGACTATCTTCCGTAGACCACCCCAAAAGAGCTAAATAATTTATCATTGCCTCAGGCAAAAATCCCTTTTCTTTATATTCACCTAGAGCAGTAGCCCCGTGACGCTTACTTAACCGTGTTTTATCAACTCCCAAAATCATTGGAACATGAGCAAATTGAGGCAAATCCCACCCCAGCGCCTGATATAAAAGTATTTGTCTGGGTGTATTGGAAATATGGTCATCCCCGCGAATTATATGGGAAATCTTCATCATCGCATCATCGACAACTACCGCAAAATTATAAGTAGCACCCCCGGAAGATTTTAAAATAACAAAATCATCAAGAAGGTAATTTTCAAAAACGACTTTCCCCTTAACCAAATCATTAATTTCGGTTTTTCCCCCATCAGGCATACAAAAACGAATTACCGGCTTTCTTCCTTCCTCTTTCTTTTTTTCTTCTTCCCGGGAGGTGAGATGCCTGCATTGCCGGTCATATTTAGGGGGTAATCCCTTTTTTGATGCTTCTTTCCTCTTTTGTTCCAGTTCTTCCGGCAGACAATAACAACGATAAGCTTTTTTCTGATTAATCAATTGTTCTGTGTATTTTCGGTAAATATCCAATCTTTGCGTCTGAAAATACGGCCCATAATCTCCCTGACTCTCCCCTTTAAATTCTGAATTCCGTTCTACTATTTTAGGCCCTTCATCCCAATCTAAACCTAACCAGGACATCCCTTCCATAATAGCCTCTACTGCCGGCAAAGTAGACCGTTTTTCGTCAGTATCTTCAATGCGTAAAACAAAAACCCCTTTATGATGACAAGCAAAAAGCCAACTAAAAAGGGCTGTACGGGCACCGCCAATATGAAGAAATCCCGTTGGACTTGGTGCAAAACGCACCCTAATTGTATTCAATTTCCATCTCCCTTCACTTTATAAATTTTCCGACTTCTCCGCCTAAAGCAGAACAGACCCACCTTATCCTCCGCCTCAGACGTATAAGGAGGAACGGGCAAGCAGGCCGGAAATCCTTGTAATTTAATAGATTATTTTATTTAGAGGATATTCTATTATTCCTTCTACTCCGGCTCGCTTTAATTGAGGAATAATTTGTTTTACAGTTTTTTCGCATAAAACTACTTCCAGAGCTACCCATCCAGGGAGGGTTAAACGAGAAATAGTTGGTTTTCTTAAAGCAGTCAAAATATCCATTACTTTGGTAATATTTTTTTCCGGAAGATTCATTTTTAAACCCACCATTTCTTCAGCAAGTAAAGCCCCTTGCAAAAGAATCGCGATGTTTTTAATCTTTTCTTTCTTCCAGGAATTTTTAAAAGCACTCTTATTAGTAATTAATCGGGTAGTTGAGGTTAATATTTTTTCTACGATTCTTAAATTGTTAGCTCGTAAAGAAGAACCTGTTTCGGTTAATTCTACTATGGCATCTACCAGATAAGGGGTTTTTACTTCCGTTGCCCCCCAGGAAAATTCTATTGCAGCATTTACTTTCTTTTTTTTAAAATAATCCTTTACCACATTTACTAATTCCGTGGCTACTTTTTTTCCTTTAAGATCATTTACTTTTTTTATTGTTGATTTTTCCGGTACCGCCAAAACCCATGATACGGCAGAATAACCGGTTTTAGCATAAACTAATTCACAAACTTCTTTTAACTGGGAACCTCTTTTTTTATCTTTTATTTGGGTTTCCAATATCCAATCATGCCCGGTCAAACCGGCATCCAAAACTCCACTCCCCACATAATCGGCCATTTCCTGACTACGCACCATCATTATATGCAAACTATCATCGTCACAAACAGGAAAATAAGAACGGTCCCTCAACCTAATTCGAAAACCGGCTTTCCGAAATAATTCCAACGTTGATTCCTGCAAACTTCCTTTAGGTAAACCCAATTTTAATTTTTTCATATTTAAAAATTTTCTCCCGTTAAATAATAAGAAATTCTTCCTTTAAAATATTTGCCATTTTTTTAAAAGAATCAAAACTACTTTCATTAAATAAACTAAATGAAACTATTTCCAACGAAGTCGAATTGTTCAACAAATAACGAAAAACTTCTTCCATCATAACCCTGGCACACATATCATAAGCAAGTTTTACTTTAACAAAAGCTAAAGTAGGAAAAGCAATAGACTTTATCTTTAACTCCTCTACTTGTATCAGGCAATTCCTTAATCCTACCTGCATATGTTCTCTCACCGGCAATTTCATATTTTCCCAGGTAGCAACATGAAAAATATATTTTACACCAAGTGCTCCGGATGAAGTCACTACCACTTCCCCTACGGGTATAGGAGCAATTTTAGCTATTCCTCTTTGAACCGCTTCTCCCGCTTTTTCTCTTATAATAGCCGCAACACCTAAGTTCATTTCCAGATTAGTTGATTCTGGCGAAACGATAGCCTCAACTTTTTGTTCTAAAATATCACCATAACAAATTTTAATTTCGGTGTTTTTTATCTTAAAACTAACTTCATCCATAAACCAATTCTCCCCAGTTATTTTATTAAAAAATAAAGGATAAAATTAATTCCTTCTAAAGCCGATACGAAGAAACTCTTAACATTTCATCCGTCTTATTTGAAATTATACTAAAAACCTCACAAACTTGTCAAAGAAAAAATATTATCCCCTTTTTTAATCAAAATCATCAGAAATAAAA
>CBDUZB010000162.1:0-3493 GCA_965371605.1 uncultured bacterium | reverse complement strand
CAACTACAATTGTTGCAAAAAATGGGGTTGTGACACAGTCTGGAAAGCAGGAATCTATCAGTTGTTTTTAGACTTTATGATTTATCTTTTTACTTTGTGCCTCTGTGCCTTGATGCCTTTGTGCCTGTTGTTTTTTTTGTCTTTAACTAATAACTGTCTTTTATCCGTTATCTATGGACTATCGACTGTGGACTATGGACTGTCCTTTGTCTTTTAACCGTCTTTACTATTTTAACGAACTTACTTCCTTGGTATGAGAAGAACTGTGCCCTTTAAAAAATCTGGTAGGAGAAAATTCCCCTAATTTATGACCCACCATATTTTCATTCATATAAATCGGAATAAATTTTTTGCCATTATGTATACCTATTGTATGTCCCACAAAATCAGGAGAAACAACTGAATTTCTAGCCCAGGTCTTTATTACCCTTTTTTCTCCGGCCATGTTCATTTTTATAATTTTTTTTAGTAACCTCTCATCTATATAAGGCCCTTTTATTGTCGAACGTCCCATTATTCTCTCCCCTTTAAATTTTCTAAACTACAAATTACCTTTACCTTCGACTCTTTTTTCTCTTAACTATCATTTTATCACTATATTTCTTCTTTCTGGTTTTATATCCTTTAGCCGGCTGTCCCCATGGTGATACAGGATGTTTTCTGCCTTTGCTTTTTCCTCTTCCTCCTCCATGCGGATGGTCACAGGTGTTCATAGCCGTTCCCCGAACTTTCGGGCGCCTTCCTAACCGTCTTACTCGGCCTGCCCCCCCAAAAGAAATTTTTTCATTATCAACATTCCCCACCCGTCCAACTGTTGCAACACAATCCAAAAATATACGCCTTATTTCTCCCGAAGGCATTTTTATCTGAGCATATTTTTCTTCTTTACTCACTATCTGGGCCGACGTACCGGCACCTCTTACTAACTGCCCCCCTCTTCCCTGCTTCATTTCTATATTATGTATCGCTGTCCCCACCGGTATTTCTTTTAAAGGCAAAGCATTTCCTACTTTTATCTCCACTCCCGAACCACTAAAAACAGTGTCCCCGACTGACAAACCAACAGGATGAAGCATATATCTCTTTTCTCCATCACTATATGTCACAAGGGCTATTCTACATGACCGATTAGGATCATATTCGATTGCTTTTACCTGAGCAGACATTCCCCATTTATCCCTCTTAAAATCAATAATTCTATACAGCCGTTTGCTTCCTCCTCCCCGATGTCTTACGGTAATTTTACCTTCGTTATTTCTCCCGCCCGATTTCTTCAAAGAAACCACTAAAGACTTTTCTCTTTTTTTCTTTGTCAATTCAGTATTTACCGTACGACTGGCAAATCTTCGAGCCGGACTTGTCGGTTTGTATTTTTTTATTCCCATTTTCCCCTTCTTTCTATTTTTAAGCTTGTTCCAGCTCTTTAATTATTTCACCTTTTTTTAAAGTCACAATCGCTTTCTTCCAATCCGAACGCATTCCTTCATGTTTTCCCATTCTTCTTTTTTTACCATGCATAATCAGTGTATTTACTTTCGTTACACTCACTTTAAACAATTCTTCTACGGCTTTTTTAACTTCAGATTTATTTGCCCTGATATCAACAACAAAAACATATTTATTATCCCGGCTTTTTAAAATATTACTTCTTTCCGTAATATGAGGTTTTTTAATTATCTGATAAGCATCTAACAACATCAGCCAAGTACCTCCTTTACCATCGAAACCGCTTCTTTAGTGATAATAATTTTTTTATATTTCAAAACATCGTAAACATTTAAATCTTTCCCCACGATTACCTTTACTCCGGGAATATTATTTGTCGCCCGTAGGAGAATTTTATCTATTTTTGCAATTACTATCAATGAACTTTTTTGCACTTTTAACCCATCTAATAATTTACTCATTATCCTGGTTTTGGGCTCTTTAAGTTCTAAAGTGTCTATTACTAACAATTCCCCTGCCTCAAATTTACTAGAGAGAGCTCCTTTCAGCGCTAACTTTTTTTTCTTTTTAGGTATCGAATATTTAAAGTTTCGTGGACGCGGACCAAAAGTTACACCTCCGTGCCGCCAGAGAGGAGACCTGTTGCTTCCCGCTCTTGCCCTTCCGGTTCCTTTCTGTCTCCACGGCCTGCTTCCTCCTCCGGAAACTTCTCCCTTTGTTTTAGTACAAGCAGTCCCCATACGACAATTAGCTAAATGCATTTTTACAACTTCATTCAAAACAGAGACCTTTACTTTCACATTGAAAATTTCATCCGGAAGTAAAACCTTATCTATTACTTTCCCTTTACTATTATACAAATCAATTTCTGCCATTTTTATCTCCTAAAATTATAACCCTTATTTGTTTGCTTTTTCGATTATTACAAGGCTCCGCCTCGCTCCGGGGATACAACCTTTAACCATGATGAGACTATTTTCTATATCTATTTTCGCTACCTTCACTTTCTTCAGAACCACTTGATCTCTACCCATTCTTCCCGGCATTTTAGTTCCTTTAAATACCCGCGAAGGAGAAGAACTGGCACCTATAGACCCCGGTGCACGATGAAATGAAGATCCATGAGAAGCTCCCCCACCTTTAAAACCATGTCTCTTTATTACTCCCTGAAATCCTTTTCCTTTGGAAACACCTACAATTCTAACAAAATCTCCTTCTTTAAACAAATCAACTTTAATTTCCTGTCCGATTTGATACTCTTGAGAATTATTCACCCGAAATTCTTTAAGAACTCTCGCCGGTTTTATATTATTCTTTTTAAAAAATCCTCCCTGCGGTTTATTAATTCTTTTTTTCTTTTCCTCTTCAAATCCCAATTGCACAGCTGAATATCCATCTTTTTGAAGGGTTTTTGTCCCCGTTACCCAACATGGCCCGGCTGAAACGGCTGTAACTACTACAGCATTCCCTTCTTTATCAAAAATTTGAGTCATCCCTATCTTTCTACCAATAATTTCCCCACTCATAATTCACTCCACTTATAAAAAAATAATTATTTTCTTTCCTTTAATTAATTCTACAACTTTATCTGAATATCCACTCCCGTCGGCAAATCTAATTTCATCAAGGCATCAACTGTTTGAGGAGTAGGATTCAGTATATCCACAAGTCTCTTGTGTATCCTCATCTCAAACTGTTCCATTGATTTTTTATCAGCATGCGGTGACCTCAAAACCGTATATTTCCTTATTTTCGTAGGCAACAGTATGGGCCCTGAAATTTTCGCACCTGTTCTCTTACTATTAGCCACAATTTCCGATAAAGATTGATCTAACATTTTATGGTCATACGCTTTTAAATAAATTCTTATTTTCTCAGCAGTTTTTTCAACAACTTTTTTACTTGTCTTTTCTTTAGCCGCGTCTTTAATTTCCTTCTTATCTTCCTTTTCAACCTCTTTTTTAACTTCTTTTTTTACTTTTTCTTTAACATCCTTTTTAACTTCTTTTTTTACTTTTTCTTTAACGGCCTTTTTAACTTCTTTTTT
>CBDUZB010000161.1:0-3529 GCA_965371605.1 uncultured bacterium | reverse complement strand
TTGGGTCACCGACTTTAAAGATTTCTGAAATTTCTATCGGAGGAGAATAAAAAATTACTAGGGTTCAAAAATATTTTTTATTTCTTCCAGATAAACCTTTATATTTGCTTTGCGAATTAATTCCTGTATCCAGCTGTCAAAAACAGATGATTGTTTTTTCATAAGGAATAACCCTTTAAATTCTTCCTTTTCTTTTTCAAAGTTAGCCGGATATTCTTTTTTCTCTTTATTGTATTCATCTTCCAATTCTCTATCGGTTATTTTTATTGCAGAAAGAATAAAAGTTTGCAGTTTAGATACGGCTAAAGATTTCTTTCTTGCATTCTCAAATGCCTGGGGGGTGGTATGAAGGTATTGTAAAATACGAAAATACAGAGCAATATCGAATTTGCCGTCTTTTTGGAAAATCGGATAAGAATGAATAGCATGAATTAACTCCTGCGAAGTAACGGTAATATTATATTTTAGGGCTTCTTGGTAAAGAAGCTCTTCTTTAATCATACTTTCAAGCAGTTCTTTTTTAAGTGCCTGCATATCTATTTCGTCTGTTTTTTTGTTTTGGCGTTGAAATTCTACAGCTTGATCAAATAATTGAGAAAAATCTTTAGATGAAAGGCCCACTCCGTTGACTTTGCTGATTAGGCCGGATTGTCCTTGTAAAAAAAAAGCTCCTCCGAAACCGGCAAAAATAGCTACTATAAAAATAGAAGCAACGACCCATAATATAGTTTTTACGTTTTTACGCAGATAATTCATCATTTTAGCGCTTTCTCCTCGTGAAATTATTATGTATTCTTGAGGAAAACATAATAACTTAATTTTAAAGTAAATGCAAGGGTTTTTTGATATAAATGAGCACAAAGGAGCAATAATGATTTTTGATTTAGTTTTAAAAATTTTTATTTTTATATTTTTAGGCTTTTGTTTTGGAAAGATAAAAATTAAAAAAGTGAATTTGGAATTTTTTACGCATACAATAATAAATTTTTTTATTTATTTTGTGTTTCCCCTTTTTATATTTTTAGTTATTTGGAAAAATGAGTCGGAAATATCATTGGTAGTTAATATTTTTTTAATCGTTACAGGGGTAATTTTAGGCGGAGCCTTTTTTTCTTTTTGTCTTGCCCTTGTTTTTAAGAAGTCTTTTCGCGAAATTTGTCTTCCGATAATGTTTATGAATTCAGGATATTTAGCCATTCCGGTAAATACTTTATTGTGGGGAGAGAAAGGATGTGAATATGCAGTTATTTATGATATAGCAATGGGTTTGATAATGTATACGTTAGGAATATTTTTGATAAGTAAAAAAAGAGATTTCAAACAGATTTTAAAAATGCCCATAATTTATGCAGCAGGTATAGGTGTTTTTTTGAACTGTATAAATATTTCTACTCCTGAGTATATTCATTATCTTTATCAGATTATAAAAACGGTAATTTTTCCTTCTATCCTTTTTTTGGTCGGATATCAATTAAGTTTGGTTAAATTTCCGGCTCACTTATTAAAAATAACCGGAGCCGGTATAATCTTGCGTATGGTTGGGGGAGGGTTTGTGGCTTACCTGTTGAGTATCTTATTTCATTTGCCGCGGGAAATAATGGCAGTAATGATTATATCTTCTACGATGCCGTCGGCGGTTACTACTTATATTTTGGCCAAAAAATACCATGGAGCGATTGATTACACCGCATCCATGGTTATATTTAGTACTTTAATATCGTTGTTGATTATTCCGATAATAGCTAGTTTTTTTTAGAATCAATATCTACTGCAACGAGATTGGGTTTTGTTGTATTTGTCGTTGTTTTTATAACTTCTTTTTCTTTGCTCATTGTACAATTCCCTTCAAAAATAGCTCCTTCGGAAATAACTAATTGTTGAGCATATATGTCCCCATGAACCTGAGCTTTGATTTGAATATCAATGTTATGAACGACATGAATATCCCCGATAATTTTTCCACCGATTGTTACTGTTTGAGCTTTGATGTTTCCCTTTATGGTTCCGCTTTCTCCCAGAATAACTCCTCCTTTATCGCTGATAACATTTCCTTCTACTGTTCCATCAATACGGATACTTCCTTTGGAAGTGAGGGTTCCGTTCAGAGTAGTGCCCATTCCAATAATAGTCTCTATTCTATCGTCTATTTTTTCTGATTCCTTTTTGCCATTGAACATCTTTTTATTTTCCTCCTTTTTAAAAAATATATTTTTCGTTATTTTTACAAAGAAAAGAAAAGGATTGTTTAGATTTTAGCAAAGCCTATTTAAAATAATAGATAGGATTTACTGCTTTACCCCTCACCCGCACTTCGTAGTGGAGGTGATTACCGGTGGAACGGCCTGTGTCACCTGTGTAGCTTATAATTTGTCCCCGTGTCACATAATCACCTACTTTAACTAATAGCTTGGAATTATGGGCATAATAAGTTGATAAACCATATCCGTGTTTGATTATTACTACATGACCATATCCTTTTGCGCGCCTAGCCACTGTTACTATGCCATCTGCCGTGGCCCAGACAGGAGAGCCCTTTTTGTTGGCGATATCTAAACCGGTGTGAAACTCAGATTTATTGCTAAAGGGAGAGATTCTATAACCAAAACGGGAACTAATATAGCCATAAGTAGGCCAGATGCAGGGGGTGGCTTCTAATATGCTTTTTTGCAGGAAAATACATTTAGATATTTCCAGAAAACTTCTTATTTGTTTGGTTGAGTCAACTTGCAAATTGTTATTGATTTTACTGAATTGATTTTTTTGAAGCAAATTGTCAACAACCTGTTGTTCGTTTTTGCTGGGACCCCCTTTTCCTAAATTGAGATAAGTACGAAGATAGCTTGCATAGAAGGGATAGCGGTTGATTATTTTCTTAGAATTTGAAGCAACCATATTTCTCAGTTGGTGGTCTATTTTTTCTACCTGAGCAACAAGATTTTTGGATTTAATTGTTTCCTGAATAAAAAATGCAACTTTTTCCTGCAATGCTTTATTTTTTTGTTTGGTAGCCAAGTAGTCTATATGGCGGGTAGTAATGAAAAAAGAACATACCGTTAATCCTGCCCAACAAGCAACGATGAAATAAATAAATACGAAAGGGATACTCATCTTTAGTGTTCTGTTGGTATGGTGAGGAACCAACAGAACCGTTAGTTTCTTTTTTATTTCTTTATGCAAATTAAATTTTTTCATTTTCTCTCCTTATTCTCTCGGAAAATTCTGATATTATTTAAATTGGTTTCGAAACTTACTTTTTTATTTTCCTCTTTATGAATATATCATAAAAACAAAGTTTGTCAAGATTATTATTCATTTTATTTTTCAAAGCAAATACTGAATTTTAGCAGTTTTAATATACTCCATTAAGTCATTAAAAGTCAAGGTGTTTTTTAGCAGTGGTTAAAAAATGTTTTAAGTCTTTTTCTTAAGCAATAAAAATTAAAAAAAAGATGTGCCTTTTATTCTGCCTATAAAAAATGAGTGTGTTTAAAAAAAATAAAAGTAATAATAAATCTTTACATTAATACGT
>CBDUZB010000160.1:0-3529 GCA_965371605.1 uncultured bacterium | reverse complement strand
ATGCTTTTGTCAATGTAATTTATCCTCCAAAAAAGACTCTTTAAAAACAAAAATATCGAGCAGTAATTATGAAAAAAAAATTATTCGCTCCTTTCTATTGCGAACTGGAATATATCAATTGAGCAAATAAGCATTAAGACTTAAATTCCGGGAAAATGGAAAATTTGTGAACATTTAAAAATTAAAGAATGAAACCCTTAAAAAGTGTCCTATTTAAATTTGTAAATACCGGTGAGGCAAAAATGTATTGACTTTTTAAAGCGGATTTTATATTATAAGTACTCAAAATAGTTTTTGGTTATTTTTCAGCTTATTATAGCAATTGTCAAATAATTTAAGCAAATTAAATTATTTCAATTGACCAGAGGAAAAACTCTTGAAATTTTGGGTAAAATGCGTTTTAGTTGTTTTTGTCGGGCTAATTATAATTGCAGGTTTTTTAAAAGTTCTTGCCGGAAAACTTGTTTACAATTTAACAGTAGAAAATATCCCGGAATTAACCAATACAACGATTGACTTAAAAAGTGTAAATGTTTGTTTTCTCAAAGGAAAAGTATCTTTCAATGAGTTAGCTATTAGCGATTCGGCAGATTCTTCTGTAAAAAGTATACTTTTTGTTAAAAACTTCCGGATAAATATTGGGCTTTTATCTCTTTTGAAGGGAAATCTCCTTTTTCAGGAAATATTTCTTGGTCAACCGGTAATAAACATTGACCATCCGAGATTTAATGAAATTTTTGCTTGTTTAACAGGAGCAATAGAAACAAAAAATGCTGAAGAAATAAAAACCATTTCTTCTCCGTTATCAATTCCTTTAACTATAGAAAAAATCGTCTTTAAAAAAGGAAAAATTGTTTTCACCGGCTATCCGGATGAAAAGCAATCTTTATTAATTAACAATTTAGACTGTTTAGTTAAAAATATAAACGTAAAAAATTCAGGAGTAGAATTTAGCTTAAAAGGGGAATTCCCTTCGTCTCCCAAAGGAAATATTTCCTGTAAAGGGGAGTTTCTTACGGTTGATCAAAAAGTAAATTTAACCGGAGAACTTCAAGCTAAAAATATTTTTTTACCTTATTTTAATTCGTTCTTTGAGCCTAATTGCAATTTTAATATAAAAAATGGTGTATTGCAATTGCATTCCGTTATTCAATGTCAAAATGACTGGGTAGTTTCCAGCAATTTAGTTACTCTGGAAAATTTGCACATTAGTTTCGGGGATGGAGTGGCGAAAACACAGAAAATTTTCGGTTTACCGGTACAAATTGTAACTGATTTTTTTAAAACCGATAAAATTTCTTTTAATTTGCCAATAAGCGGGGATATTAGGGATCCGCAATTTGGATTTTCCACCGCCATTAGTCAAATGCTTTTAAAAGCATTTAAAGATAAATTTAAAGACAGCACCGCTAAAACTCTTTCTGTAAAAATGGGTAGAAAAATTGGCGGAAAAATTGACAATCTTTTTAGAGAAATTTTTTATTTAAAAAAATAGGAAATCATGGCGGTGTAGCTCAGTCTGGCAGAGCAGGCGGCTCATACCCGCTATGTCGGGGGTTCAAATCCCTCCGCCGCTACCAAAAAGAAAAATATTGTACATTTAATAAAAATTGATATAATATGACTTCGGGCGGGTAGCTTAGAGGGATAGCGCTGCCTTTACACGGCAGAGGTCGGAGGTTCGAGTCCTCTCCCGCCCACCAATAAAGATGAATAAGCAATATTTCTTTTATAATTAAATAAGAATGTACCTTTAAAAAAAAGGGGATGTGGTGTAGCCTGGTTTATCACGCTGCCCTGTCAAGGCAGAGATCGCGAGTTCGAATCTCGTCGTCCCCGCCAGTTAAAAAAGGGTCAGAGTAATTTTCTCTCTGACCCTTTTTCTTATTCTTTTCAACTTACCTCTAAAAACCAACGATGAACTTAATTTTTCTCCATTACAGAAGCTTATTTAACATTTTTATACTTTAAAGGAATAAACTCGTGTTTTATTAATTCAGGAGAAACATGCCAGATTCTAAATCCCAAGGGCCGCCCATCTTTATTCTTGCTGGTCGTTTCTCCGGTTACCAGTTGAATTCCTTCGTAATCATTAACAATTAGCTTATGTGTGTGTCCCGTAAGATAGGCAATCACTCCTCTTTTTTTCATCAGGGATAATAATTTCTTTCTCTTTTTCAAAGGCAAATTTCTCCCACTCTCTTTTTCATCAGGATTTTTCAAGTATAGAGGATAATGTCCCACCATAAAAATCGGACTTTTTTTCTTACTTGCAAGCCGCAACGAGTTTTTGAACCATAAATCATGTTTTTTTGATTCAGCTTTAAGCGGCGATTTCCATAATTGTGTATTAACTATAACAAAAGCGTATCCTTTATGTTCAAATGAATAGTAATCCTCCCCTATCAATTTACGATATTGATGTAACGACGCCTGCGTTGGATTAATACCAACATCACGATTTCCGGCAGCACAATAACAAGGTACAAGTAATTTCTTTTTAATTCTGTTAAAATCCGCAAACGTTCGCTTGCTACCTTCATTAACCAGATCACCACAAATAACTACAAAATCCGGATTAAGAATATTTATCTGTTTCACTGCCAGTCCGAATGATATAATATCGTGTTGATAACCACCATGTCCTAATTGTGTATCACATATTTGTACAAAGGTGAAAGACTCTCTCTTTGCACCTTCCTTTGCAAATAAAGGACAAAACAACAAAAACATCATCACGCCCAGAATAGTACTGACAAAAAAATTACGCCAATTAAAATTTTTATTCACCCTATAGAGCTCCAAATCAGGAAAATACATTCATTCCGAATTTATTATAATATTTTATGATTGAAATAAAAGGGGACCACCCCCCTTATCCTTCCCGCCCAATACTTCAATTACACTCAGTACAAGTTCATTGGACAGCCACATCAATTACGACACAATCTGTAACGTAGGGAGAACAATCATTGAACAACGATTGTTTTAATTCAAGCGATACCGGTAGTTACTATTCTCCCCCCTCCGATAACCACATCTTTTTGGTAAAAAACTACTGCCTGGCCGGGGGTAATGGCCCATTGAGGCTGGTCAAATTTTATTTTCAAATTGCCTTTATCTAAAGGGATAATCGTTGCCGGGGAAGGTGAATGACGATAGCGTATCTTTACCTGACCCTTAAAAGGGAAACTTAATTTGTTTTTACTTATCCAATTAATCTTATCAGCAATTAATTCATCCTGATAAACATCTTTCTGTTTGCCGACAGTAACGGTATTATCCGTTTTATCAATTTTAATTACATACAACGGGTGCTTATCAGCAATACCTATTCCCTTACGCTGTCCAATAGTATAAAATATAATTCCCTGATGTTTGCCGACAACTTTACCCTGTTTATTTAAAATATTCCCGGGATTTACTTTCTTCAGTCCCTGTCTTTTAATAAAATTTCGATAATCATTATCCGGAATAAAACATATTTCCTGCGATTCTGATTTTATATCCACAGCTAAGTTTAACTCCT
>CBDUZB010000159.1:0-3544 GCA_965371605.1 uncultured bacterium | reverse complement strand
TTAAAAAAAGCTATCTTCCCCTACAGACTGTGTCTCAACTCTGATTTTCAAAAAATTTGTAGTTGCCTCATTTATGAGGCGTAATTATCATCCGTTCTGCCCAATAAAGAGATTGTTGAAAAATACAAATTTGGTAGTCGCAAACTTTAGTTTGCGTGAAAACATGGTAATACTTGGTAAGAATCAGCAAAGAAATTCGCCGGCTAAAGCCGTCGGCTACCATTTTTCAACAATCTCTAAATTGGGCAACTACATTGATTATGACACAGTTTGTTAATGGACCTTAACCTATAATAAATATAACATCATATTTTTTTGTTGTCAAGATTAGATTTAAAACCCTAACAAACCTACAGCAAATTACATTCTTTCATTGTATTTTTCAACTTTTCCAGATTTTCACTGCGCATCGGAGACAAAGGAAGCCGTACAGAAGCAGAACATTTTCCCATTAATTCCATCACTGCTTTTACCGGTGCAGGATTGGTTTCATAAAACATTGCCTCCATTGAAAGAAACATTTTATAATGTAATTCTTTAGCTTTAATTATATTACCCGATAAAAAAGCCCCCACCATCTCTGCCATATCTTTCGGCATAATATTAGCCACTACCGAAATAACCCCTTTTCCCCCTAAAGCCAACATAGGAAAAGTAAGGGAATCATCACCGGACAAAACAATAAAATCTTCCCCACAACCCTTTATAATTTTAGTTACATGTCCG
The DNA here is from genome assembly GCA_965371605.1 of uncultured bacterium. Taxonomy (GTDB): domain Bacteria; phylum CBDUZB01; class JAGLHV01; order JAGLHV01; family JAGLHV01; genus JAGLHV01. The sequence goes on along the minus strand of CBDUZB010000159.1, from coordinate 2,818 downwards.
AGTAAACCACTGGCCTCTTTCACTCCGACAATATTTTTACAGTCTTTAGCTAATTTAACTACTGTAGCCGGCAGTAAATTTACCGCCGTTCTTCCCGGAACATTATAAAGAATAATAGGAATATCTACTTCGTCCGCAATTTTCCTAAAGTGTAAATATAATCCATCCTGGGTGGGTTTATTATAGTAAGGAGTAATAATTAAAGCACCGTCCGCACCTATTTCCTTCGCAAACCGGGTCATTCTTAATGCTTCTATAGTATTATTAGAACCTGTTCCGGCAATAACCTTAACCCGTCCTTTAGCCGTTTTTACCACTGTTTTAATGACATCATCATGCTCTTGATGAGAAAGGGTTGCTGATTCACCGGTAGTCCCACAAGGTACTATGCCGTTAGTTCCCTGTGTAATATGCCACTCTACTAATTCTTCTATTTTTTCTTTATCCACCTGTCCATTTTTAAATGGTGTTACTAACGCTACATACGAACCGGAAAACATTTTTGATACCTCCATTTTTTATTATTAGTTTTGCCAATTTTTTACACACCAACTATGCCATAAGAGAGAAAAACATATTTTTTCCTTTATCAAATAATCTTTTATACTAAAAATTATTAAATTATAAATAGGCCTTCATAACTTACTGCAACCGAACCTTCCAGATATACCTCTTTTATCCCCTCTTTTTCTAACCTAAAATAAATTGTATAAATTTCTCCACTTTGGGTAATAACCTTTACCGGTGATTTAAACCCCTTCTTTAAACCGGCAATAATAGCCGAAGCCACACTTCCCGTTCCACAGGATAAGGTTTCAGCCTCTACTCCCCGTTCATAAGTACGCAAATAAATACTTGTCTTACCTTTAAGTGAAACAAAATCAACATTCGTTCCTTGCGGGGCAAACATTTTATGCCGGCGAATTTTCCTTCCTATTTCTTCCACCTCAATGGTTTTTATCCGGGAACTAAAAATCACTGTATGAGGAACACCCGTATTAATAAATGACACCTTCAATACTTTTCCGTTAATCTTAATCTTCAAATCTTTTTTTAAATCAAAAGGCTCACTCATTTTTATTTTTACTTTTTGAGCATTAATTATTTGTGCACCAATGATGCCCGCTTTCGTTTCAAAACACATATTTTTTTTTGCTATTTTTCCCTTATAACTAAAAAGGGCAACACACCTCGCCCCGTTTCCACACATCTCCGCTTCACTTCCATCCGGATTAAAAATACGCATTTTAAAATCCGCTTTTCCTGACTTTTCCACAAAAATTACCCCATCAGCTCCTACAGAAATTTTCCTTCGACAAACCTGTTTTACTAAAGAAGATTTTTTTTCAGGTAAAATCCCTTTTCTATTATCAATTAGAATAAAATCGTTTCCCCCGCCGCTCATTTTTATAAAATTAATTCTTTTTCTAACCATATTATTTACCTTTACCAACTATGTTTCCAGAATATCCGGCATCTTTTCATTTTGAACTAAATCTTCATAAGTTTCCCGTCGGCGAATCACAAAATAATTTTCCCCACTTACCAGTACCTCCGCCGGCCGGCAACGAAAATTATAATTAGAAGCCATAGAAAAACCATAAGCCCCTGCTCCAAAAATACTTAATAATTCCCCTGCTTCTACCCTGGGAAATTTCTTATCCCGGGCAAAAAAATCAGCTGACTCACATATTGGCCCCACTATATCAACAACCTCTTCTTTTTCTTCTTTTTTTACTACCGGTTCAATTCTATGCTTTGCCTGATAAAAAGCAGGCCTAACAAAATCATTCATTCCTGCATCAACGACAATAAAAGTTTTTTTTGCCGTCTCCTTACGATAAAGCACCTTGCTTACTAATATTCCGGCATTCCCCATTAAAACTCTTCCCGGTTCAAAAATCACTTTAATATTTAACCCCGAGAGTTTAGAAACTACTACCCGGGCATAATTATCTAAACCGGGAGGTTTCTCATCAAGATAAACTATTCCTAATCCTCCTCCTACATTTATGTATTCAATGGCTATACCCATTTTTTTTAATTCACCTATTAAAGAAATTACCTTATCTAACCCTTCTACAAAAGGCTCTAAACTTGTTATTTGCGAACCAATATGCATATGAATTCCTGCTATTTTTATATTTTTTAAGTCCTGCGCTAATTTATATCCATCAAGAGCCTGGTCAAAATCAAATCCAAATTTACTTTCTTTAAGGCCGGTAGCCAAATAAGGATGCGTTTGAGGATTTAAGTCAGGATTAACCCTTAAAACAACCCTTGCTCTTTTTCCTAAAGAATGCGATACTTTATTAATTAAGCGTAATTCCGCTTCGGAATCAACATCAAACATTAAAATATTTGATTTTAAAGCAAATTCGATTTCTTTTTCTGTCTTTCCGTTTCCACTAAAAACTATTTTTTCCGGGGACACCCCTACTTTCAAAGCCTGCCTTAATTCTCCACCGGAAACAACTTCCGCTCCCCCTCCTGCCTTAGCAAAAATCTTACAAATAGCACTATTTGAATTTGCTTTATAAGCATAACAAATAAGAGGGTCTATTTCTTTTAACGCTTTTTTAAAAGCATTGTAATGATTAAAAATTGTTTGGTAACTATAAAGATAAAAAGGCGTACCTATTTCTCTATCAATTTTTTCTACCCTTACTTCCTCGCAATACAATTTTCCGTCAACATAGTTAAAATTATGCATAAAAATACTCCCCCCCCCATTTTAATACAATCTTGAACTTCCCGCCTTAATCCGCCTCAGTGTAGAGGTTCACAATTTCGGTAACAAATCTAAGTGTTTTTTCCT
>CBDUZB010000158.1:0-3557 GCA_965371605.1 uncultured bacterium | reverse complement strand
GGACTGTCTTTTATCTTTTAACTTTGTGCCTCTGTGCCTTGATGCCTTTGTGCCTTTTTCTTTATAGCTATTTTATTTATAGCGTTTAAATAAGCTTTAGCAGAAGCTTCAATAATATCTGTTGAACTTCCTCTTCCATTAATTACTTTGTCCTTCCATTTCAACTTTATCAGTACTTCACCTAACGCATCCTTCCCACCGGAAATAGCTCGAAGATTATAATCCGTTAGGGTAACTTTAAAACCACAAATTTTATCTATAGCTTTGTATGCAGCATCTACAGGGCCATCACCACAAGAAGCTTCCTGAATTATTTCTTTTTCTTTTTTTAATCTAACCGTAGCAGTAGGTACAGCTTTGTTTCCTGATATAGTGTGAATATAATCCAGGGAAAATATTTCCCGCTGTTTTCTGCCGATATTAGCCTCATCTTCCGCCAACATATGTAAATCTTCATCATAAATATGCTTTTTTCTGTCTGCTAAAACCTTAAAACTAACAAATACTTTATCCAATTGAGATAAAGAAAGTTTATATCCTAAATCTTTTAATCTTTTAGCAAAAGCATGCCTCCCCGAATGTTTTCCCAAAACTAATTTGCTTTCAGTTAAACCAATCGATTCCGGTTTCATTATTTCATAAGTTAAACGTTTATTTAAAACACCATGTTGATGAATACCCGCTTCATGAGCAAAAGCATTACCCCCGACAATAGCTTTATTGGGCTGAACTATCACCCCGGTTAAACTACTTACTAATCGCGATACTTTATATATCTGTTGAGTTTTTACATTACTAATTAAAAGAAATAAATCCTTTCTGGTAATAATAGACATAACAATCTCTTCTAAGGCCGCATTGCCTGCCCGTTCACCGATACCATTAATAGTGCATTCTATTTGTCTTGCTCCCTCTTTTATTGCAGAAAGTGAGTTGGCTACTGCCATTCCCAAATCATTATGACAATGAACGCTTATTACTGCTTTTCTGATATTGGGAACCTGTATAACTATATTCTTTATCAGTTGAGCAAATTCAAAAGGGACTGAATAACCAACCGTATCAGGAATATTTATAGTAGTAGCACCAGCTGTAATTACTGCTTCAATTACCTGGCAAAGAAAAGGGAAATCACTTCTTGTCGCATCCTCAGGAGAAAATTGCACATTGGAAGTAAATTTTTTAGCATATTTTACCGCTTCGACTGCCTGACTAAGCACTTGAGAACGGCTTTTCTTTAATTTATATTTTAAATGTATATCTGAAGTAGCAATGAAAGTGTGAATGCGTGAATTTTTGGCATATTTTACCGCCTCCCAACAAGCATCTATGTCTGATTTCATTGCCCTCGCCAGGCCACAAATTTCAGGACCCTTTATGTTTTGTGCAATAGCCTTCACTCCTTCAAAATCATCAGGTGAAGATACGGGAAAACCCGCTTCGATTACATCTACTTTCATTTCAGCTAAAACTTTAGCAATCTCCAGTTTCTCTGTTTTAGTCAGACTGGCTCCGGGGGATTGTTCTCCATCCCGCAGGGTAGTATCAAAAACAATTATTTTCTCCCGTTTCATTTTACTTTATACCATCCTTTTCTAAATTCAATTAATCTAAACATCCCAATTTAAAACCTAAATACGACAATCCGGCACCAGTTTCTTAATGCTTTACTTAAAAACCAATTTTTAACAACCAATAAAATCAATTGCCAATTATTTTATAATTATAATGGCCTGTATTTTTAGTCCTTTATCCTGTTCTTTTTACGTAGAATATAAATTCTCAAGACATAATCAATAATACCCGACAACATATAAGCAATCGAAATTATTAGAATCACATTCTGAGGATACATAAAAATAATCAACCCAAAAGTTACCAATAATATAAAAAAGCGAAAAGACTTACGCTTGTTTAACTTAAATTTTTTAAAATTATTATAACGAAAACTACTGATCATTAAATAAGATACCAAGACAATCAGCAAAGGTATTAACCTGCCGATAAAAGGAATTTCATTCATTATAAAGGGAATGGTTTTAGAGCTTACCTCCTGAAGAAACATTTGATAAACCAGAACAAACGAAGCCAAAAAACCACCTGCTGCCGGAACGGGTAATCCTTGAAAATGAAAAATATCTTCTTCTTCTGAATTCTGCGCCTTCACATTAAATTTTGCTAATCTTAAAGCGGCAGCAACAACAAAAATCAATACTATAGCATTACTCATCTTACTGTATTTAATTAAAAATGACTGATAAATTAAAACAGCCGGCGCTACCCCAAAAGAAACCAAATCAGCAAAAGAATCAAATTCTATGCCAAACTTACTCGTAGACCCTGTCCAACGCGCTACCCGCCCATCCAGAATATCAAAAACAATGGCAATTAAAATAAGCCAGGCAGCAAGAGAAAACTTTCCTCCCATGGTATTAATAATAGCAAAAAAACCCAAACTCAAATTAATCGTGGTCAAAAAACTGGGCAAAACATATATACCTTTACGCATATTTATTCTCCTTTAGTTTAGCCACAACCGTTATTCCCGCCTTTACTTTGTCGCGTTTTTTTACCGCAACATCAAAAATTTGCGGCACATAAATATCTACCTGTGACCCAAATTTAATTAACCCTATCTTCTCCCCTTTTCCCACTTCATCCCCTTCATTAACCCGACAAACTATCCTGCGGGCAATTATTCCGGCAATTTGTTTTATTAACACATACACTTTTTTAGAAGATTTATCAGCCATTTTATTTTCTAAATTACGATTTGAAACATCAGCTTCTATACCAATAAGATTCTGTTCATTTTCTATGTCGGCATTCTCTTTGTAAGCGGAAATAAATTTTCCCTTTTTATACTGTATAAAGATCACCTTTCCAGCTATAGGGGCACGTTGAATATGCACATTAAATATCGACATAAAAATTTTAATTACTTTAAATTTACCCTCAGGAAAATCAACCTTTTCCACTTCTACTATATCCAAAATCACTCCATCCGCCGGAGCAAGAAGGAATGGTTCACCCGGGGTAATTTTTCGGGGTAAATCCCTGAAAAAAAACATACAAAACACACATAAAAACAAAAAAAACATGCTAAAATAAATAAATAAAATACCAAAACTTCTACCTAAAACATAAAATATCAACGATAACCCAAAAAAAATTTTAATAAAATTCATTCCCTCAGGCACAAAAGGTAAACGCACAAAAAACTCCTTTCTAAGTGTTTGTTATTCAATAAAAATTAAGCAATACAGCTTTTTTATCCTTATTGCTTGCCCGCCAAAATTGTTAACCTTCTCATTAAGGCGGAATGAATACACAAAATGTCTATTTAAAAAAACACTATCCATTCAATAATTCATAAAAGAATCAACCACCCCACAAATGTCAAAGGTTTATCCCTCATAACTTTTGCGTAACAATCTGCGGTAAATTAAATCCGAGACCCTAGAGTTTTTTCAAAAAAAACTCTAAGTCTCATTGAAATAAGTAATAAATTCTAAGAACTAATTACTTATTTTTTTCTTTTTTCAACCAAGGCATCA
>CBDUZB010000157.1:0-3587 GCA_965371605.1 uncultured bacterium | reverse complement strand
ACAAGTCTAATAATAGCATCTTTTTCAAATTCTTTACGCAATTGAGGAAACAGCCTGCCTTTGGTATTTGTTTTAAGGTTTTCGGCAACATCAGTCTCAAAAAGCGCTACAATAATGGGCTCATTGGGTTTCCTTTTTTCGGCTTTGTTTATATCTTCCAGATAAACAGCTCTTTGTTCTTCTTTTTTCGCTTCTTTTCCTTCCATCCGTTTTGCTTCTTCCGGACTGGTCCAGGTAGTAACCTTCTTTCCATTTACCACCCGCGTAGTTTTGACCATCCCCCCACATCCCCACAAACCGGCAAGAATAAACAGACACAAACCAAAACCAGCCATACTTTTTTTAGTAAACATAATACCTCCCTTAAAGATTGATATTTCCATTAGTTAAAGAATATCACAACAATTGATTTCTGGCAATAATCATTTTCTCCAAGTAGTGTGACTGATAAAAAACCGTGTTTAATAAATAATTTTTGACATTTCCGGCAGGGAAAATACTTGACAAACCCCTTATAAATTTTGTAAATTGAGCATTAATTTATACTCTATTCAAATTTCATTTTTCAGGATAAAAATTCAAAAATAACCCAAGGAGAAAAAACTATGGAACAAACTATTAAAGTAATTGATGAAAAAGTAAAAGAAAACTCCCTCTTTGTTGAAGAATTAACAGCGGAAATAGGAAAGGTTATCGTCGGTCAAAAATATGCCGTGGACCGGTTGTTAATTGCCCTTTTAGCCGATGGGCATATTCTTCTGGAAGGTGTTCCAGGTCTGGCCAAGACTTTAGTGGTAAAAACTTTATCTGAAGTTATAGACACTGAATTTCAACGTATCCAGTTTACTCCCGACCTTTTACCGGCAGATTTAATCGGAACAAACATTTACAATCCCAAAGGCGGAGATTTCACGGTAAAAAAAGGGCCTATATTTACAAACCTTATTCTTGCCGATGAAATAAACCGTGCTCCGGCAAAAGTACAAAGCGCTTTATTGGAAGCAATGCAGGAAAGACAGGTCACTATCGGAGAAAACACCTTTCCGCTGGATAAACTTTTCCTTGTTTTAGCCACCCAAAATCCTATTGAACAGGAAGGCACTTATCCTCTGCCGGAAGCACAAATAGACCGCTTTATGTTAAAACTAAAAATAACTTACCCTAATAAAGAAGAAGAATACCAGATTTTAGAAAGAATGACTACCGGGAAAAAAATTACGGTGCGTAAAACAACTACACCGGAACAAATCATTAAGGCTCGTTCATTGATAAATGAAATCTATATCGATGAAAAAATTAAAAAATACATTGTAGACATTGTATTTGCTACCCGTAATCCGGAAGAATATAATCTTCCCAATTTAAAAAATCTTATTGCTTTCGGGGCTTCACCTCGTGCTACTATTTATTTAACCAAAGCAGCCAAGGCCTATGCTTTTTTACGCCGGCGGGGATATGTCACTCCTGAAGATGTAAAATCCATTGGATTAGATGTCCTAAGACACCGCATCATTGTAACCTACGAAGCAGAAGCGGAAGAAATGACCGGTGAAGATATAGCCAAACAAATCTTTGATGAAATTGAAGTACCCTAAAAGATGGAGTTGTAATATATTTTATGCATCACAAATAAAACTCTGAGGAATGAAATGATACCTAAAGAGATTTTAAAACAAATCCGCCACATTGAAATACGCACCGGTAAGCTGGTAAACGAACTTTTTGCCGGAGAATACGAAAGCGTTTTTAAAGGGCGTGGAATGGAATTTTCAGAAGTAAGGGAATATCAACCGGGTGATGATATCCGTACTATTGACTGGAACGTTACTGCCCGCACGGGAAAACCGTTTATCAAAAAGTTCGTTGAAGAAAGGGAATTGACTATAATGTTATTGATTGATTTAAGTTCTTCCAAAAATTTCGGAACCCGGGAAAAAACAAAAGCCCAAATTGCCGCTGAAATTGCCAGTATTCTTGCTTTTTCGGCTATAAAAAATAATGATAAGGTCGGAACAATCCTTTTTACCGACCGTCCTGAAGCATTTATTCCCCCCAAAAAAGGGCGTCGGCATATTTTAAGAATAATCAGAGAAATTTTATATTTTAAACCTACTCATCAGCAAACCGACATATCTTCGGCATTAGAATATTTAAACGAAATTGCTAAAAGGAAAATGATTGTTTTTATTCTTTCGGATTTTATTGATCAGGGATATGAAAAAACTTTACAAATTACCAATAAAAAACATGACGTAATTGCTGTTTCTATTACAGACCCCAGAGAAAAAGAATTACCCCCTCTCGGATTTATTGAACTGGAAGATAGTGAAACAAAAAGAAAAATACTAATTAACACCCGGGATGAATCTCTCAGAAACTCTTTTTCCGAAATAAACAAACAAAAAGAAAGTACTCGTAAAGCATTTTTTAAGTCTATAGGCCTGGATAATGTAGAAATTTCTACCGAACATTCCTATGTCGAACCATTAATTAGTTTTTTTAAAGCAAGAGCAAAACGGTTTAGATAAAAAACAAGGAAACCCAATGATAAAAAAATTATTTACTGTGCTCCTGAGCTGTTATCTTTTGATATGCGGTATTTACTCTTTTTCCGGAGCAAATGAGCTCCCTATAATAATTAATTCCAGCATCGATAAACATAAAGTCACCATTGCCGACCAAATAACCTATACTGTAATCTTAACTTACGACCCTAAAAAAATTAAAACACCCCCATTTTCTCCGGGAACAAATCTATCCTCATTTGAAATAAAAGATTACAAAATTTATAAACAAAAAAAGAAAAAAGGCAAAATAATTCAAAAATACGAATATATCATTACGACCTTTACTGTCGGTGAATTTAAAATCAGCCCTTTAGAAATCAACTATATTACCCATTCCGGTGAAGAAAAAAAAATAACCGCACCGGAAATTTCTATCCTGGTAGAAAGAATAAAACCATCACAGACCGACAGGGGCGATATTCGTGATATTAAATCACCGGTATACATAAAATTGGGCTTTTTGTTCTATCTCATATTAGCTATTATTCTGTTAATTATCGGAGGAGGAACAGGATTATACTTTTACCGGAAGAAAAAAACTAAATTATCCGCTGCTCCACAGGACACCAGAACAGCGGAAGAAATAGCTTTCCTGGAATTAGAAAAAATATCACAGATGGATTTAATTAAACAGAAAAAAATAAAACTTTATTATATTCTTATTTCAGAAGTCATTAGAAAATATTTAGAAAAAAGGTTTGAAATTTCGGTATTGGACCGCACCACTTACGAACTTTACCGACAAATACGCATCTTAAATATAAACAGCAAACAGTGTCAACAAATTAGAGATTTCTTAGAAGAGTGCGATATGGTAAAATTTGCTAAATTCGAACCGGATGAAAAAACAATTAATGCGGATTTACTGGCAGCTAAAGAAATTATTGATACAAATACAAAACGAAAGTCCATAGTCGACAGTCCATAGTCCATAGACAAAGACAAAAGACTGCGAATGGCGAATAGCAAATAGTAAACAGATAGTTATGAGTTAGAAAATTTGGGAATTTGAATTTGGTA
>CBDUZB010000156.1:0-3647 GCA_965371605.1 uncultured bacterium | reverse complement strand
TTCGTCTTTCGTCCCTCGTCTCTCGTCCGTCGTCTTTATCTATGGACTATCGACTATGGACCATGGACTATGGACTGTCTTTTATCTGTCGTTTAACGGAGGAAGAAAATTATTTATTTTATTAACAAAATGAGAATAATACTATTGTTTATTTGGATTACTTTAGCTTTTTGTGTGCCTATAAAAGCAGAAGATAGTTCAGGCGAAAAAAATCAACGAATTATTTCACTGGGCCCGGCTATAACCGAACAGCTTTATTTGTTAGGGGTGCAGGATAGGCTCGTGGGGTGTACGATTTTTTGTAAGAGGCCAAAGGAGGCAGAAAATAAAGAAAAGGTGGGAACTGTAATAGAGATTAATTTAGAAAAAGTTGTAAGCCTTATTCCTGATTTAGTTCTGGCAACGCCTTTAACAGACTTTAGATATGTTGAAAAATTAAAAAAAATAGGGGTAAAGGTTGTTCGTTTTCCTTTAGCCGGGGATTTTAACCAGCTCAGTATTCAATTTTTGGAATTGGGTGAAATTGTCGGAAGAAAACAAAAAGCGGAAGAAATAGTAATTGTTGCCCGAAATGAAGTAGAAAGAATAAAAGAGGTGGTTGAATCTTTCCCCAAAAGGACGGTTTTTGTTCAAGTAGGAGCAAATCCCTTATTTACGGTAAATGATGATTCTTTTGTGCATGATTTTATCAAACTTGCCGGAGGAATAAATGTCGCTGGGAGGGTAAAATCAGGGTTTTACAGCCGGGAAAAAGTGCTTGATGACAATCCAGAGGTGATTATTATTGCAACGATGGGAATTATTGGAGAAGAGGAGAAAGAAATTTGGCAACAATATAAAACGATAAAAGCAGTAAATAATAATAGAATTTATATTATTGATTCGTATGCTCTTTGCAGTCCTACGCCGCTAAGTTTTGTAGAAACACTAAAAGAGATAGCAGAAATACTGCACCCGGAATTAATAAAAAGGAAAACAAAATGAATTTAATTGGGAATTTTAAAAGTAAATTTTTCAATGCTATGGATAAGAAATTATACAAATGGACGGGATGGATAATTATTTTGTGTGTAATTCTTTTTAGTATAAGTATTTTTTCCTTTTGTGTTGGTTCGGCCTCTATCCCTTTTAGAAGGATTATTGCCTTGATTTTCGAAGGAAGAGGAACGACTGAATACAGTATTCTTTTTGATATTCGCTTACCGCGTATTATATTGGGTTTTGCGATTGGTGGAGCATTGAGTCTGGCTGGTGTCTTACTGCAGGGAATGTTTCGTAATCCGTTAGTTGAGCCGTATACCCTGGGTATTTCGGGTGGAGCTGCCTTAGGAGTATGTTTAAATATTGTTCTTAGATTAAACCGGGTTAACGTTTATTCTTTACCCTTGTTTGGATTTTTGGGAGCGATGGGAATGATTTTACTCGTTTATAATTTAAGCATAAAAAGAGGGGGTTTAAAAATTCAATCACTTTTACTTACCGGAGTGATGGTTAGTTTTATTGCTTCTTCCTTAATTATGTTGACTATGGCTGTTTCTCACACGGAAAATCTGCAGGGAATTATTTTTTGGATAATGGGTTCTCTGGAAACTCCGAATTTTCTGCTGGTAAAATTATCACTGGTAATTTCTATTCTCGGATTAGTTAGTAGTTATTTTTTTTGTTTAACGCTTAACGCTTTTTCCCTGGGAGAAGAGGAAGCATTACATTTAGGGATAAATATAGAAAAAAACAAACGGTTACTTTTTATTCTGGCATCACTGCTTACCGGTTTAAGCGTTGCAGTTGCCGGTATCATTGGTTTTGTTGGGTTGCTTATCCCTCATCTTATGCGAATGTTCGTAGGAGGGGATCATCGAATTCTTTTAATTAGTTCCTTTCTTTCCGGAGCAGGTTTCCTTATTTTTTGTGATACGATAGCCAGAACGGTTATTTCTCCTATGGAATTACCCGTAGGAGTAATCACCGGAATATTGGGAGGGATTCTTTTTGTTTATGTGCTGAATAAAAAACAAATTGTATTAGGGAATTCATGCGGTTAAGTAAGGGGGGGGATTTAATAAAGACAAAATATGTTTCTCTCGCTTACGTATAATTTTACCCTATGGGCACGCAAAAAACAAAATAGTCCATAGTCCACAGTCGATAGTCCATAGACAACGGAATAAAGATAACAGATATAAGAGTTGGGGGATAACGCGAAAAATTTGCTATATCGTTCAAAATACATTTTATCTTCATTTTTTTTGTTTGTAGTTGCCTGATTTAGAGATTGTTGAAAAACTCCTCTAAGGTGTCGTTGCGAGGAGCGAAGTAACGAAGCAATCTCGTCGTTATCGTCGGAGAATGAGATTGCCGCACCTTTAGGGGCCCGTAATGACAGAGACAAAAAGGCCTTTTTCAACAATCTCTTTATCAGGCGTGCCCAATAAAGAGATTGTTGAAAAACGGTAGCCGACGGCTTCAGCCGGCGAATTTCTTTGCTGATTCTTACCAGGTATTACCATGTTTTTACGCAAACTAAAGTTTGCGACTACCAAATTTGTGTTTTTCAACAATCTCTAAATTGGGCAACTACATTGTCTGGGAAGCAGAAGTCCAGTAGTTATTTTTTTGTCTTTAACTCATAACTGTTGTTTCTGTCTTTGTGCCTGTCTTTTTTTTTGTTCTTTCCTCTCCCTTGAGGGGAGAGGATTAAGGTGAGGGTGGTTTAGTCTTTATCTTTTATCTATGGACTATCGACTGTGGACTATGGACTGTCTTTTGTTGCCAATGCTCCTAATTAATTTTGAGGTGAATAATGCTGAAAGTAAAAAACTTAAGTTGTGGATACGAGACAAAATCTATACTTAAAAAGATTAATTTTGAGGTAAAAAAAGGGGAATTAGTAGGGATAATCGGGCCAAATGGTTCGGGGAAAACTACTTTACTTAAAGCATTAACCAGAGTACTTAAATTGGAGGAGGGAGAAATTATTCTTGAAGGCAAGGGTATTAATCGGATGAGCTTTAAGGAGTTAGCCGGAAAGATAGCTGTTGTTTCCCAGAGTCATGGAGGGGGATTGATGACGGTAGAAGAGTTTGTGCTTTTAGGAAGGATTCCTTATTACAAAAGGTTTCAATTTTTGGAAACGGAAAAAGACAGAAAAATTGCCGAAAAATATATGCATTTGACTGATACATTTAAGTTAAAGAATCAACTGATAACCCAAATAAGCCAGGGAGAAAAACAATTAGCGTTTATTGCCCGGGCTTTAACCCAGGAAGCGGGATTACTTTTACTGGATGAGCCTACAGCCCATTTGGACATTACTCATCAAGTGGCAATTTTAGATTTGATAAGGAAATTGACCAGGGAATTAGGCCTTACGGTAATTATGGTTTTGCACAACCTTAATTTAGCCAGTGAATATAGTGACCGGTTAATAATGATTAATCAGGGAAGGATTCGCAAAGAAGGAACTCCGCAGGAAGTATTGACCTATTCCTTGATTGAAGAAGTATATAAAACAGTAGTAGTGGTGGAGAAAAATCCTTTTTCTTTGAAGCCGCATATATTGATAGTGTCCGAGGAAGAAAGACTAAAGACAGGCACAAAGTTAAAAAGACAAGATGACAGACGAGAGACGAGGGACGAAAGACGAAACA
>CBDUZB010000155.1:0-3677 GCA_965371605.1 uncultured bacterium | reverse complement strand
GTTTCGTCCTTCGTCTGTTGTCTTTTATTTCTGTACTATCGAGTGTGGAATATGGACTATCTTTTGTCTGTTATCTGTTGTATTTGTCTTTATCTCTGTTTCGTCTGTCGTCTTTCGTCTGTCGTCCTTCGTCCGTCGTCTGTCGTCTGTTGTCTTTCATCTATGGACTATCGACTGTGGACTATGGACTGTCTTTTGTCTTTTAACCGTTTTTTTTAACTATATAGCCCTTAAACTTTTCAGCATATTTTTTAGGTAGTTTTATTTCTAAAGCAAGCTTATTTTCGTTATATTTTTTTCTTAACACTATACCTTTTTCAAAAATTTTTGAAATAATACTATTTTCATAATAAGGAACAACCATTGTTACTTTTACCAATTCTTTTTCCAGCAAACTTGATATTGCATTTAAAAGAAACTTAATCCCTTCATTTTTTAAAGCAGAGATAAAAACACCCTTTTCTCTTTTTGACTCTTTTTGTTTTTCTGTTGTAGAAAGAAGGTCTATTTTATTATATACTTTTATTATTTCTTTGTTTTTTACCCCTAATTCACTTAATACTTGATAGGTGGCCCGAATTTGTTCTTCCCTATCTTTATGGTTCGAATCTATAACGTGTAAAAGAATATCTGCTTGAGATACTTCTTCCAGGGTAGCCCTAAAAGCAGTTATTAATTGATGCGGAAGTTTACGTATAAACCCCACCGTATCAGATAAAAGAGCTTTTTGTCCATTCGGTAAAGTTATTTGCCGAATAGTCGGATCCAAAGTAGCAAACAGTTTGTTTTCAACAAAATTTGATGCATTGGTTAAATTATTAAACAATGTAGATTTGCCGGTATTGGTATACCCAATTAAAGTAACCATTGGTAATGGGATTTGTTTTCTTCTTTCCCTTTGAATTGTCCGATGATTTTTTATTTTTTTTATTTCTTTTTTTAAAATAAAGAGACGGGTTTTTATCCGTCTTCTATCTATTTCTAATTTTTTTTCCCCCGGGCCTTTTGTTCCAATTCCTCCCGCCTGTTGAGATAAGGAAGTGCCTTTCCCTGCCAATCGGGGAAGCAGATAAGTCAATTGAGCTAATTCTACCTGTAATTTACCTTCTTTACTATGTGCCCTTTTTGCAAAAATATCTAAAATTAACCGGGTACGGTCTATAACTTTTATACCGGTAATTTCTTCCAGATTTCTTTGTTGTGCAGGAGAAAGGTCATCATCGAAAACAATAGTATTTATCTTCCCGTTAATTATGTTTTCTTTGTGTATTTGAAGTATTTTCCCCTTACCGATAAAATACGCAGAATTAATTTCCTTCCTTTTTTGTATATAACAATCTACCACTTCTGCCCCGGCAGTAGTACACAAACTAGATAGTTCTTTTAGACAATCTTCTAGAAAAGATTGTTTTTTATGGGGCAATAAAACACCTATTAGTATTACTCTTTCTTTAACCATTTATAAGTTTATAATCTTATTGTTTTGTTAATAATGATTTTTTTATCAGTGAATACACTTTTCTTATGCTTGTTTGTATATCGACATCTTCCTTTAACTCTATCCATTGGATATCTTTGTCTTTATTAAACCAGGTTAATTGTCGTTTCGCATACCTTCGAGTATCACGCTTTACTAATGATATTGTTTCTTCTAAATCAATTTTTTTTTCCAGATAATCAAATACCTGTCTGTATCCTAACCCTTGCATTGAAGGCAAATTTCGATTGTAACCTTTATTTAATAACCCTTCAACCTCTTGTACCAACCCTTCTTTAAACATTTTTTCCACTCTTTGATTAATTTTTCTATAAAGTATTTCCCTATTCCAGCTCAAACCAAACATTACTGTTTTATAATCGGAAGATGAAGTGGATTGCTGTATTTGTGAAAAAGGTATCCCTGTAATCTGATAAACCTCTAAAGCACGAATAATTCTCTGTAAATTATTAGGATGAATTCTCGACGCTGCCGGGGAATCTATTTTTTTTAAACGATTGAAAAGATATTCAGTTCCTTTTTCTATTGCTTCTTTTTTTAAGTCCCCTCTTATTTTTTGATTACCCGAAGGAGCAGAACATAAACCTTTAATTATTGCTTTAATGTACAATCCTGTTCCGCCTACTAAAAGAGGAATTTTTCCCTTTTTATGAACTTCGTCAATAATTCCATTCACTTCAATCTGATATTTTCCCACATTAAATTCTCGGTCAGGCCTTATCACGTCAATCATATGATGAGGAATTCCATCAACCACAAAAATGCGTTTTCTATCAACTATTAACCATTTTCCGTTCGGTTTGGAGGTCCCGATATTCATGTATTTATATACTTGAATGGAATCAGCGGAAACAACTTCTCCGTTGATTTGTTTTGCAAGGGATATGGCAAATTCTGTTTTTCCGGAGGCAGTTGGACCAATTATTGCGATTAAGGGTTGAATCATTTTATTAAATCTCTGTTTACAAAAAAACAGGGAAAACCATATTTTATTGATCTCCCTGTTTTTAATTTAAAATCTTATTTTTTAAATAATTTCGGCGTTTCTTTTATTAAGTTAATTAATGTTTTTACAACTTTTGGGTCAAATTGTGTTCCGCTAAATTTTTCCAATTCTTTAACCGCTTCAGCGATAGAAGACTTTTTGCGATAAGGCCTTTCTGAAATTATTGCATCAAAAGCATCAGCAACCGCTATTATTCGTGCACCTATAGTAATTTTTTCTTTCTGAAGACCCATCGGATATCCCTGTCCCCCATAATGTTCATGATGTTGCAGTATGATTTCAGAAACATCATCCATGAAACCTAAGGGCTTTATTATTTCCGCACTTACCTTAACATGTTGCCTTACTTTATCCCTTTCTTCTTCAGTTAATTTTCCTTTTTTATTAAGAATTTCATCGGAGACAATAACTTTCCCTAAATCATGTAACTTTCCCGCCTGTTTGACTAGTCCAATCTGTTTTTTGGAAAGACCAAGTTTTTTAGCAATAGCACCGGCATATGCAGCAACATTTGTTGTGTGATTATATGTCCATTTCGTTTTGACATCAAGGGCTTTAGCCAAAACAGCAATGCTTTTCAAATACCTGTTTTGAAGGTCTCTATATTGTGCAGCATGTTCTATGGCAATAGCAGCTTCTGTTGCCACTCCGGACAAAAGACTTAGGTCATGATTGTTAAAAATGTTTTTTAACCTTTTATCATTAGCATTAATTACCCCGATCACTTCACCTTTAAGAACCAAAGGAACACCAATAAATGAATTTGCATAGTAATTTTCATGGGTTCTCTTATTAAAACGAGAATCTTCTTCTAGTTTTTCCATGATAACGGCTTTGTTGTTTGCGACAATCCACCCCGAAATTCCTTCATTGATTGGCACTCTAGTGGATTCTACGTATTCTTTGTTTAGCCCATGTGACCATTGAACAAACAATTCCTTGGATTCAGGATTAATTAAAAGGATTACACATGTTTCCGCATCTACAATATCAGTTGCCCTATCGACGATAATCTTAAATATCGCATTTAATTCTAATGTTGAACTAATTTCCTGCTTTATTTTATATAAAATCGAAAGATCTTCTACTTCTTCTTCCAATTTAACTTTTTGATCTATAAGGTTTTTCATTAATTGCCGATTAGCCATCTTTAATTTTCTAGCTTTTATTGCC
>CBDUZB010000154.1:0-3723 GCA_965371605.1 uncultured bacterium | reverse complement strand
AATGATTACATAAAGTGTTAGTCTAATATTTAGTGAAGGATTTTTCAAAAAGAAAAAAGCTTGAAGAAAGACAATAAATTCATCTTGACTTTTTTTAAAACAATATTATAATAAATAACGGTTCTAAAAAATTAATAAACGAAAATAATGATAAAGACTCAGAGAAGAGTTATAAATAAGAAAGAAGTTTTTCATAATATGGGAAAGAATGACAATAATTATGAAAACATGGTAACCGCAGTCTTTCTTGTCCGCCTCTGGAGGAAGTCTGTGTAAGAAAAGGAAATATAGAGTGCCTTTAAATTGTTATAATTGATAATTGGGAAGAGTATTCGTTTAAATGTTTATTGGATTTTGATTTAAAATAAACTATTTTTGACATTACTTTATTTTGTTTAAGGAGGCAATATGTTAGAAAAAATTTTAACCATTTTAGGAGACGAAGCAAAAAATCTTTTAGAACACAAATGTAAAACAATTTCCAAAGAGCTTTTACATCTTCCGGGGCCGGATTTTCCTGATAGGATTTTTTCTATTTCAGACAGATCTGATAAAGTAATTGATAATCTTAAGAACCTGATTAATCATGGAAGACTTGCAAATACCGGATATCTATCAATTTTACCGGTTGACCAGGGAATTGAACATTCTGCAGGAGCTTCTTTTGCTCCAAATCCTATCTATTTTGATCCTGAAAATATTGTTAAATTAGCAATTGAAGGAGGATGTAATGCTGTAACTTCCACATTAGGAGTATTGGGGATAGTATCAAAAAAGTATGCCCATAAGATTCCTTTTATTCTTAAGTTAAACCACAATGAACTTTTATCTTATCCAAATTCCTACGACCAAAGATTTTTTGGTTCGGTAAAACAAGCTTATAATATGGGTGCAAAAGGAGTGGGGGCAACCATTTATTTTGGTTCTCCGGAATCACGCAGGCAAATTGAAGAAGTATCAAAGGCTTTCCAAGAGGCACATAGTTTAGGAATGCTCACCGTCTTATGGTGCTATCTCAGAAACGATAATTTTAAAAAAGATGGAGTGGATTATCATACTTCTGCCGACCTTACCGGACAGGCTAATCATCTCGGGGTTACAATTGAAGCAGATATAATAAAACAAAAGTTACCTACAATTAACAACGGATATAATGCAATTAAATTGGGGAAAACCCATCCTTTGGTTTATGAAAAATTGACGACAGACAATCCAATTGATTTGACCCGCTATCAAGTAGCCAACTGTTATATGGGAAGAATTGGATTAATTAATTCCGGAGGCCCGTCAGGGAAAAACGACCTTCAGCAGGCTGTTAAAACTGCCCTTATTAATAAACGAGCCGGAGGAATGGGGCTTATTTCCGGAAGAAAAGCATTTCAAAAACCAATGGAAGAAGGGATTGAAATTCTTAACACAATTCAAGACGTATATTTAACAAAAGAAATCGGTGTTGCGTAATTCATTATGGCTACAATAAAACTTGCACTATTAAGACATGGACAAAGTATCTGGAATAAAGAAAATATATTTACCGGATGGACAGATGTAGCCCTTTCAAAAAATGGAATAAAAGAAGCGGAAAAGGCCGGAAAAATTTTAAAAAAAGAGAATTATTCCTTTGATATGGCCTTTACTTCCGTCTTAAAACGTTCTATAAAAACACTGTGGATAGTTTTAGATAAAATGGATTTGATATGGATCCCGGTACATAAAAACTGGCGACTTAATGAAAAACATTATGGCTCTTTACAGGGGTTAAATAAATCAGAAACAGCAAAAAAGTTTGGTGAAAAGCAAGTACATCTATGGAGAAGAAGTTATGATATCAGGCCACCTGCCTTAAAAAAAAATGACCCGAGAAATCCTTGTTTTAATCCCGCATATAAAAATTTAGATAAAAATGATATTCCTTTAACCGAATGTTTAAAGGATACGGTTGAACGCTTTCTTCCTTACTGGCATAACTCAATCGTACCGGTTTTGAAATCCGGAAAAAAGATTATTATATCCGCACACGGCAATAGTTTGAGAGCTTTAGTAAAGCATCTTGATAATTTATCTGATGAAGAGATAACAAAATTAAACATTCCTACAGGTATCCCTCTCATTTATGAACTTGATGAAAATATAAAACCACTTAAAAAATATTATCTGGGAAATCAGGAAAAAGTTAAAAAAGCCATGGACATTGTAGCAAATCAAGGCAAAATTAATTAATTTATCCCTTAGAAATGCTTCCTAATATCTTATTCAGATTGTCCACAATATGAGTAACGGCCAAATCAACCTGAGTCATTTTTGATGCAGATGAAATAGAATCAATGGAAGAATCTTCCGGCTTCCAATTCCCGGAGCCGGATGTTGTAAAGAGAATCACTTTATTCAGCTCCTTTGCCTGAAAAAGATAATGTCTTACTTCTGAGTGCATTTTGCCTACTTCACAGGTATTAATGATGATTAAAGCCTGCCACATTTCCTCCGTAACTTCAGAAAGTCCAGAGACATCCATCACTTTAATGTAAATGGATTGTTTTTTGAGACTTTCTATAATACCTGATACCAAAGCGTCCTTAAAATCACTTCCCTGAGTTGCAATAAGCACTTTTGTTTCTAATTCAGGGGAATTAACCTCCAAGCTTTCTACCGCTCTTTGGGGAAATATTATTTTCAAGGTAATAGCAACGCCGATAATTAATACGATTATAAAACCTGCAATAATCCCTGCTCTTTTGATTGTTTTTATCTTTTTCTCCTTTCGATTTTTAAAGTAATATCAAAAATGTTTGATATTTAATTTATAATTTGTATAATTTATTAACGAGAATATTTGTTTAATTTTGTGTTCTCGTCGTCCTTCCCCATTTTTCAAAGGGGAAAATTACTTTTCATATTTTTTCATCTAATTTCTGACACTACCTAATATTCATCTAAAACACTCAAGATGAATAGACTAAAATAAATATGTTAAAATGTAAATTTGGTAACTATGATCTTTTTCTGCGGGGAAAAAACTCGCATTTTTCTTATAGCCATAAAATTTCATGGCTATTTCATAATGATAATGATTTTCATTACCGATTAAATACCCTTTATTAAATTTTGTCAAGACTTTTTTTCTGAAGGTTTGTCCCCGGGATTTTTATAGGGAAAATAAGAGTATCGTTTTTATATGTGTAATTGTACCTTTCTCATCTTTTCCCCTTCTACCGGAAATCGCGGAAAAATATAAAACACAGTCAATGTTTTCATCTCTATATTCAACTTTTAATTCTTCACGAAGAAACTCATTTTTTCCTTCTTTAAAATACTTTTCTAAAATATTTTTTAAAAACTCTTGTAGTGCTATTCTGGTTAACATCGCATCGTCTTTAAATATAACAAATTCATTACTCTCATTATCAATTTCAAATTTATATTCAGCCCCGTTAATTTCACCGATATCTCCTGCAATACTATTATTTTTTGACTGACTCCTTAACACTGCCATGTAATTGTATTTTGAAACATCCAACACTTGTTTTGGAATCTGAGAAGTATTCAAAGAAAAATATTCGTCGTTAATCTTTTTATTCTCCCATCGGCTAACATAAGTAAACCCTAGAAGCTCTTCCGCTATCTTTGACGGTAAACCAACGGAAGAATAACCCTTTCTTCCACTTTCTATGTCTTCCTGCTCTTTAAGCAAGGTCAAATCCCGGCTAAATAAGGGTTGAATACCGT
>CBDUZB010000153.1:0-3759 GCA_965371605.1 uncultured bacterium | reverse complement strand
ATAAGTTTAAAAAAATTAAAAGAAAAAAACAAAAGAGTGCTAATGGCAAAAGAAAAAGACATGCACAAAGGCATCAAGGCACAAAGGCACAAAGTTAAAAGATAAAAGACAAAAACAAGAACAAAGACAAAAAATAGTCAAACATAGTTAAAAGATACCAAAAATGGTAAATGGAGAAATAGCAAAGAGGCCGTTTTTCCCCCTTTGAAAAAGGGGGTAGGGGGATTTAAAAGACAGTTAAATTGCTTGTCTCGCCAGTCTGTAAGGCGGAATTTGAATTTAGGATTTGGGACTTGGGAGTTTGCTTATTTGTGTTTATGACAATGTATGACACGAACAAAGTGAGTATATGACTATTTGTGACATAATATTTATGAGTATTTGGGAATTGGGAGTTTGAAGTTTGCCTGTCTCGCCGGTCCGCCTGAGGCGGATTAAGGCGGAAAGTTTGCGTTTGGGAGTTGCATACAATAAAAAGGAGAAATTAGATGATTAACAAACATGCGAAGGAAGTTTTAAATATAGAAGCAGACTCAATAAAAGCTCTGATTAAGAACATTAATCAGGATTTTGAAAAAGCGGTTAAACTGATTTTAAATTGTAAGGGACGGGTAGTGGTTATGGGGATGGGAAAATCCGGAATAATAGCCAGAAAAATAGCTGCTACTTTATCTTCTACCGGTACACCGGCGTTTTTTCTGCATCCGGCGGAAAGTATTCACGGGGATATAGGGATGATAACCA
This sequence comes from uncultured bacterium, assembly GCA_965371605.1. Classification (GTDB taxonomy): domain Bacteria; phylum CBDUZB01; class JAGLHV01; order JAGLHV01; family JAGLHV01; genus JAGLHV01. The sequence continues at coordinate 3,015 of CBDUZB010000153.1, read as the reverse complement.
TTAGGGATTTAATAATAATTCTTTCTTATAGCGGTGAAACCGCAGAAGTAGGGAAGATATTGCCCCTGATAAAAAAAATGAAGGTAAAATTGATTTCCATTACCGGGGGGAAGGGTTCTACTTTAGCCAAAAGTGGTGATGTTTTTTTGAATGTAGGGGTAAAGAAAGAGGCCTGTCCGTATAATATAATTCCCACTTCTTCTACTACGGCAATGCTGGCGATGGGAGATGCATTGGCAATATGTGTTTTTAAACAAAAAGGGTTAAGCAGGGAAGATTTTGCTTTATTTCATCCGGGTGGAAATATCGGCCGAAGATTACTTAAAGTAGGGGATATAATAAAAAAAAGGAAGAAAAATCCGGTAATCAGGGAAGAAAAAAGTGTTAAGGATGCTCTTTTTGTAATGACGCAAGGTCGTTTAGGAGCGGTAAGTGTGGTTGATAAAAAAGGAAAGCTGGTGGGTTTTTTTACCGATGGTGATTTACGAAGGCATTTACAAAAAAAGGGGAGAGACTTTTTAGATAAAAAAATTTCCCAAATAATGACCAAAAACCCAACCACAATAACGGTTGATTTTTTTGCTAATGAAGCGATAAAAATTTTAAAAGGAAAAAATTTTGATAATATTCCGGTAGTAGACAAGAATAGTAAACCCATCGGAATTATAGACGAAAGAGATTTGTTGGTGCCGGAAACAGAATAAAGGACGTAATATAATGACTACAAACAAGAAAGGAAAAAGGAGACGATGAAAGAAGAGCAGGGAGATATCAGTGTTTTAAGACATTCCTGTGCTCATATAATGGCACAGGCGGTGACTGAAATTTATCCGGAAGTGAAGTTAGCTATCGGTCCGGCCATCGAAGAAGGGTTTTATTATGATTTTGATAAAGAAACACCTTTTACCCCGCAGGATTTAGAAATTATTTCTTCCAAAATGAAAGAGATAATTGCTTTGGATTTACCTTTCGTAAAAGAAGAAATGAAAAAAGGAGAAGCGTTAGAATTTTTCAAAGAAAAAAAAGAAATATACAAGGTAGAAATAATAGAGGAAATTCCGGAGGAAGAAGTTTCCTTGTATAAACAGGGTTCCTTTGTCGATTTATGCCGGGGGCCGCATCTTAAATCTACAGGACAAGTCAAACATTTTAAACTCTTGAGTATTGCCGGTGCTTATTGGCGTGGAGATGAAAAGAGGCAAATGTTACAAAGAATTTACGGGACGGTTTTTTTTAATCGAAAGGAATTAGCTAAATACTTGTTGTCTTTGGAGGAAGCAAAAAAAAGGGACCACCGGAAAATAGGAAAAGAGCTTGACCTTTTTAGTATTCATGAAGAGGGAGGGCCCGGATTAATTTACTGGCATCCTAAGGGGTTTATGATTCGGGATATAATTGAGACCTTTTGGAAGAAAGAACATTTTAAAGCCGGTTATCAAATGCTTTCTATTCCTCATCTCGCTAAAATTGACCTTTGGAAAACCAGTGGGCACTGGGATTTTTATCAGGAGAATATGTATTCCCCGATTGATATTGATGGACAGCAATACATTCTTAAACCGATGAATTGCCCGGGGCACATTTTAATCTATAAAACAAAATTGCGCAGTTATCGGGATTTACCCATTCGCTGGGCGGAATTAGGTACTGTTTACCGGTACGAACGTTCCGGGGTATTACATGGTTTGATGAGGGTAAGAGGGTTTACTCAGGATGATGCCCACATTTTTTGCCGGGAAGACCAATTAGAAGAAGAGATTATTTCGGTTATTGAATTTGTTTTATTTATTTTAAAAAGTTTTGGTTTTAATGATTTTGAGGTTTTTTTGAGCACGCGTCCCCCTAAATATGTGGGAACTGTTGAAGAGTGGGATAAGGCGACAGATGCACTTAAAAAGGCATTGGAAAAAGTAGGCCTTGCTTATCAGGTTGATCCCGGGGAAGGCGTATTTTATGGCCCTAAAGTAGATATAAAAATTAAAGATTGCCTGAAAAGGTCATGGCAGTGCTCTACCGTGCAAGTGGATTTTAATTTGCCCGAGCGTTTTGACGTTAAATACCGGGATAAAGAAGGGGGAGAACATACTGCAATTATGATTCATCGGGCCCTAATGGGTTCTTTAGAGCGTTTCTTTGGTATTTTAATTGAACATTATGCCGGCGCTTTTCCTTTATGGCTGGCTCCGGAGCAAGTGCGTGTTATTTCTATTACCAGTAATCAGGAAGAATATGCTCAAGGCATTTTAAAAGCGTTAAAAGACGCCGATATCCGTGCAGAGATTGACCTGGAGAATGAAAAATTGGGATATAAAATAAGGCAGGCCCAAATGCAGAAAATTCCTTATATGCTGGTGTTAGGACAAAAAGAAGCTGAATCCCAGACTGTTGCCGTGCGTAAAAAAAACGGAGAAAACCTGGGACAATTAAAAATTGCTGATTTGATAACGATGCTGCAGCAGGAAATAAAGGATAATAAATAAAAAATAGTCCATAGTCGACAGTCCATAGTCCATAGACAGAAACGACAGTTATAAGTTACGAGTTATTAGTTATAAGTTAAAGACAAAAGAAAAAGACACAAAGGCACAGAAACAGAAATTACAGTTATATTTTGCCTTTATTTTCCTCGTTCTATCCTCTCTATCTTCTGTTTTTTTACGTTTTTCTAAGTCTTCAAATATTTTCTGGGATCGGTTATTTTTCCTTCGATAACAGAACTGGCTACTGTAGCCGGTGAAGCTAAATAAATTTCAGCATTGGGATTACCCATCCTACCCTTGAAATTACGATTGGCAGTAGAAATAACTTTTTCTCCATCGGAAGGAACGCCGTTATGAGTTCCGACACAGGGACCACAACCGGGGGTTACAACTACTGCTCCTGCTTTCACCAAAATTTGCAGAATACCTTTGTTTATTGCCTCTAAAAAAACCCGTCGGGAACTGGGTGCTACAATAAATCGCACATCAGGATGAACCTTTTTCCCGCTTAGTATTTTTGCCGCTATCTCTAAGT
>CBDUZB010000152.1:0-3782 GCA_965371605.1 uncultured bacterium | reverse complement strand
GCACAAAGTTAAAGACAAAGATAAAAAAGAAAAATTCAAACTTCAAATCATAAAAAACTTATACGCAGGCTAAAGCCTGCGGCTACCAAAACCAGCAAAATAAATACAAAAGATAGAGACAAAAACAAAAAACAAAATTTAAAAGAAGGCCTCATAAATGAGGCAACTACAAATCCCCCTAACCCCCTTTTTCAAAGGTGGAACTTAACAAGGCAACTACAAAGACAACAAATAGATTCCTGCTTCCGCAGGAATGACAGAAATAAAAAATAAAAGAACAAATGCAAAAAAACAAAAACACTACAACTAAAAAATTATACGCAGGCTAAAGCCTGCGGCTACCTAAACCAGCAAAAAAAACAAAAATCACCCTCACCTTAATCCTCTCCCGTCAAGGGAGAGGAAAAAAGAACGGATATTCCTCATCAACAGAGGGGAAATGCAGTGCCCAGGAAAATTAATTAATTTTTTAGTTTTTCTTTTAGGAGTTTATTGGCTATTTGGGGGTTGCATTTTCCTTGTGTTTTTTTCATTACCTGGCCTACCAAAAATCCAATAACCTTTTCTTTTCCGCTTTTGTAGTCTTCTACTACTTTAGTATTGGCAGTAATTACTTCGTCTATTATCTTTCCTATTTGCCCTTCATCGCTGACCTGAATCAATCCTTTTTCTTTAATGATTACTTCCGGCTCTTTGCCGGTTTTAAACATTTCTTCAAAAACTGTTTTAGCAATTTTTCCGGAAATTACTCCTTTGTATAATAAATTCAGCATCTTAGCTAATTGTTGAGGCGGTACAGGAGAGTTCTGTACTGCTATTTTTCCGGTATTTAAATGTCCTAATAAATCACCCGTTACCCAGTTTGCCGCTATTTTAAAAACATTTTTATCTTCTTTTTTGCTCTTTTCTATTTCTTTTACGCATTCCTCGTAATAATCGGCTAATTCTTTTTCTGAGGTAAGCACCTGGGCATCATATTTAGACAAACTATATTCTTCAATAAACCGTTCACATTTTGCCTGGGGTAATTCAGTTAATGACTGCTTAACTTTCTCAATCCATTCTGCCGAAACCACTACCGGAACCAAATCCGGCTCAGGGAAATAACGATAATCATGAGCTTCTTCTTTAGAACGCATAGAATAGCTCTTTTCTTCTTTTTCGTTCCAGAGGCGTGTTTCCTGAACAATTCTTTTTCCTTCATCTAACATCTTCGTTTGTCTTTTTATTTCATAGGTTAGTGCTTTTTCTACTCCTTTGAAAGAATTCATATTTTTTAATTCGGTTTTAGTTCCTAATGTTTTCTCTCCTTTTGGCCTTAAGGAAATATTAGCATCACAACGCAGAGACCCCTCTTCCATATTACAATCAGAAGCCCCGATATATTTTAAGATGCTTTTTAAAACATGCAAATAAGCATAAGCTTCCTGCGGACTACTTATTTGCGGTTCGGAAACAATCTCCAGAAGCGGCATACCACAACGGTTAAAATCAACTAAACTGCCATCTATTTTACTTGCCCCGACAAAATGCAGTAATTTCCCTGCATCTTCCTCTAAATGGGCTCTGGTAATTTCGATTTTTTTCTTTTGGTTATCCACTTCAATTTCCAGGTATCCTTTTCCGGCTAAGGGAAAGTCAAACTGGGATACCTGATAATTTTTAGGTAAATCCGGATAAAAATAGTTCTTCCGGGCAAAGATAGATTTAGGAGGAATATCGCAATTTAAAGCCACTCCTGCCCTTAAGCCTAATTCCACTACCTTTTCATTTAATACCGGTAGAACTCCGGGCATCCCGGTACAAACAGGACAGATATTAACATTAGGTGCTTCTCCGAATAAAGTAGAACAACTACAAAATATTTTTGATTTTGTCTTTAATTGTGCATGCACTTCAAGGCCAATCACTGTTTCGTAAGACATTTTTCCTCCAAGTATAACAGAAACTACAGTTATAAGTTATTAGTTATGAGTTATAAGTTAAAAAAATAAAGACTAACGACAAGAACAAACTTATACGCAGACTTCCTCCACAGGCGGACAAGAAAGCCTGCGGCTGCCTAAACTATCTAAACGACCTAAATTACCTAACCTACCTAAAGACTGATAAATATCATTTTTAGGTGTTTATTTTTTTGTGTTCTGTTCGTAACTATACGCTGTTGTTAGTATTCTCTCTTCCTGTAAAGGAGGGGCTAAAATCTGCAAGCCTATCGGCAGTCCCTCTCCGGTAAGGCCGCAGGGAATACTTATTGCCGGAATTCCGGCTAAATTAACCGAAATAGTAAAAATATCAGATAAATACATTTGCAGAGGATCGGCCATTTTTTCCCCTATTTTAAAAGCAGTAGTAGGAGCTGTGGGGGTAACAATTACATCAACCTGATTAAAAACATTTTTAAAATCTTCTACTATCTTTGTTCTTACTTTTTGTGCTTTCAGATAATAAGCATCGTAATATCCTGAGGAAAGAACATAAGTCCCCAACATTATTCTCCGTTTAACCTCTGCACCAAACCCTTCTCCCCGTGTTTTTTTATACATATCCAATAAGGAAATATCTCCACTGGAATCTGTTCTGTATCCATATTTTACCCCGTCATAGCGGGCTAAATTAGCACTGGCTTCGGCAGTAGCAATGAGATAATAAACGGCTACTGCATATTCCGTATGGGGTAAAGATACCTCCCGGGTTTCCGCCCCTAAACTCTCTAATAATTTTATCGCTTTTTCCACCGCTGATTTTACTTCACTATTCATCCCCTCAATAAAATATTCCCGGGGAATACCTATTTTTAAACCCTTAACCCCTTTAGTTAAACAATCAGTATAATCCGGAACAGAAACATTGATGGAAGTAGAATCTTTTTCATCGTATCCACTAATTTCATTGAGCAAGAGAGCTGAATCAGTAACATCTTTGGTTAAAGGTCCGATTTGATCCAGAGAAGAAGCAAAAGCTACCAGGCCATAACGGGAAACCCTTCCATAAGTAGGTTTCATCCCGACTACCCCGCAGCAAGCTGCCGGCTGTCTGATAGAACCTCCTGTATCCGAACCTATGGCTAATATAGCTTCATTACCGGCTACAGCAGCAGCCGAACCACCGGAAGACCCCCCGGGAACCCGGGTTAAATCACAAGGATTTTTAGTTGTCTTTACACTTGAATTCTCAGTTGATGAACCCATAGCAAATTCATCCATATTGGTTTTTCCGATAAAGACAGCATCCGCGGCTTGTAATTTTTCTATTACCGTAGCATTGTAAGGAGCAACAAAATTCTCTAAAATCTTTGAAGAACAGGTGGTTTTACCGTCTTTAATACACATATTATCTTTTATGGCCATAGGAATGCCGGCCAGGTTACCTACCTTTTCGCCGTCTTTAATTTTTTTATCAACGGCTTTTGCCTGTAAAAAAGCTTTTTCTTTAGTCAAAGAGACATAAGCACCAATATCCTTTTCTGTTTCCTCTATCCGAGCATAAATATCGGTAATAATCTCTTCTGCAGAAATTTCTTTTTTCCTGATTAAATCTTTTAATTGATGTGCAGTAAGTTTATTAATTTGCATGGTTACCTTCTTTTGATTTAAGATTTAAGACAAACAAAAGTCCATAGACAGAAACTACAGTTATGAGTTAACAAATAAACAACAGTTATAAGTTATAAGTTATGAGTTATTAGTTAACAACAACTACAAATACAACTACAACTACAGTTATGAGTTAAAAGAAAAAAATAGGCACAAAGGCATCAAGGCACAGAGGCACAAAGTTAA
>CBDUZB010000151.1:0-3795 GCA_965371605.1 uncultured bacterium | reverse complement strand
TGTGGACTATGGACTGTCTTTTATCTTTTAACTTTGTGCCGGTTTTTGTCTTTAGCATTCATTCTTTGTTTTTGTCTTTGTCTATGGACTATCGACTGTGGACTATGGACTGTCTTTTATCTTTTAACTTTGTGCCGGTTTTTGTCTTTAGTCTTTTTTTTAAAATTTCTTCCGCTGTTATTAAATCACGGGGAGTAGTTATTTTAAGATTTTCATAATCACCTAAAACCAACTTAATTTTCTTACCTAATCTTTCTACAAGTTGAGCATCATCATTTGCGCAAAAACCTGTTTCTTTCGCTTTTAAATATGCTTTCTTAATCAAGGCGTATTTGAAAACCTGCGGTGTTTGAACAGACCACAAATCTTCTCTTTTCAGGGTAGTTTTGACCCATTTGTTTTTTGCTGTTTTAATGGTTTCCTTAACCGGTACAGCAACAACACTCGCTCCATATTTAGATGCTGATTTAATTGCCCGTTTAATAACTTCTTTTCTGACCAAGGGCCGCACTCCATCATGGATAACTATCAATTTTGAATCTTTGGAAACCGCATTTAAGCCCTTTCTTACAGAAATTTGTCTTCTACTACCTCCTGAAACAATTTTTTTTATTTTTAAAAAATTATATTTTTTAAGCCAGTATTTTTTAAAATAATCAATTTCCCCATCAGGAAGAACTAAAATGATTTCGGAAATTTCCTTCAACCCTTCAAATTTTTTTAGTGTATGAACCAAAACAGGCTGATTTGCCAAAGGAAGGTATTGTTTTTTCAATTTTTCCCCTAAAGATTTCATCCTTTTTCCGGAACCGGCAGATACAATTATAGCAGTAATATTCAATTTATGCCATCCTGTTATTCAAACTACTTTTTTCTCTGTTTTGTTTAACTACAATATTATATTTATCCAAATTTTTTTTTACTATTTAACACTACTATTTCTTTTGTTGTTGTTTTTATCATTATTTTTTCTATTGTCATTTAAATTTTCTTCACCAACAAATTTAGCAAAAATCATTCGTCCTGCCGGAGTTTGCAAAATACTGGTTACGATTACACATATTCTTTTGTTTAAAAAACTTTTCCCATCTTCTACTACCACCATGACACCATCATCAAGATAAGCAATACCCTGCTTCCTTTCCTTACCTTCTTTTACTATAAAAACATTCATTTTTTCTCCCGGCAAAAATATAGGTTTCAGGGCATTGGAGAGATCATTAACGTTTAAAACAACTATTCCATGCAACTTTGCCACTTTATTTAAATTATAATCTGTCGTAATTATTTCAAAATTCAAATCTTCTGCTAATTTCAAAAGTTTTCTGTCCACTTCATCAATTTCAGGATAATCCCCCTCATAGATTTTTATAGGTAAAAACAACTCTTTTTGAAGACGATCCAAAACATCTAATCCTCTTCTTCCCTTAGCTCGCCTTAAAGTATCAGAAGCATCCGCAATATTTTGCAATTCATCTAACACAAATTGAGGAACGATTAAAACCCCACTCAAAAACTTCGTTTCTATTATATCCGCAATTCTTCCGTCAATAATGGCACTTGTATCTAAAATTTTAAAGTTTTCTCCCTTCCTGCCCTTGCCTGAAAAAAAAATGTCTTTATCCAAAATAGACAACTCTTCTTTTTTCCTTAAAGCAACAATAAAGCCTGTATAAGACAATATAATTTTAATCAGAAGAGAATAGGTATCAAAAAATGTAGTTAACCTAAGATTATCCATTAAAAAAACCGTATACTCCAACAACTTAGCGGAAATTAACCCAACCACTATTCCAATAACCCCTGCAATAATACTTCCTAAAGATATTTTTTCTACCATAATTTCAATTAAAATTAACAACAATCCCACCCCAACTCCGATTAATATCCCTTTAGCATCAGCCGAAATTTGAATATATCCGATAATTGGACTGGCAATAATAACTACCAAACGAATAAACCATATAAACATTTTATCCTCTTTTCTCTTTAAATTTACACTTTTATAGATATATCAGTTAAAACAACAATTTAAAGCCTCTTCTAAATTATTTACTGCCTGTATTTTTATTTTATCTTTTATTTTTAATCCTTCAAGATTATCTTTCGGAATTATACATTCTTTAAAACCTAATTTAGCCGCTTCCTTTATTCTTTTTTCAATAAAATTTACAGCTCTTATTTCACCGCCTAAACCCACTTCCCCCATAGCAACCATATGCATTTTGCAGGGAATATCCTTAAAACTTGAAACTACTGCTACGGCAATTCCTAAATCTATAGCCGGTTCCTTTACCTGAATGCCTCCTGCCGCATTAACAAAAATATCCTTTGTTCCTATTGATAAACCTATTCTTTTTTCTAACACAGCCAACAAAAGAGATAACCGGTTAAAATCAATACCAATCGTTCTTCGCTGAGGCATACTAAAACTGGCAGATGTAACTAAAACCTGAATTTCTATCAACAACGGCCGTGTTCCTTCCAAACTTGCTACCACTGTAGAGCCCGATGTTTTCTGCGGCTGTTTGGATAAAAAAAAACTTGTAGAATTTTCTACTTCAACCAACCCATTATCACTCATGCTAAAAATCCCAATCTCGTTAGTCGAACCAAAACGGTTTTTGTGCACACGCAATATACGACAACTCAAATGACTTTCCCCTTCGAAATAAAGTACTGTATCAACCATATGCTCTAATATTCGCGGTCCGGCAATTATTCCTTCCTTAGTTACCTGCCCGGAAATAAATATTGCTACATTACTATTTTTAGCCATACGTAACAATTCCATTGTACATTCTCTTACCTGACTGACACTTCCCGGAATACCGGACAAAACAGATTTATAAATCGTTTGTATTGAGTCAATCATCACAAAAGAAGGCTTTAGCTTTTGAAAATAATCAAATATATTCTCCAAATTTGTTTCGCTAACAATAAACAACTTTTCAGCATCAACCTTTAACCTTGCCGCTCTAAGCTTTGTCTGTTGAATCGATTCTTCCCCTGTAATATATAACGTTCTGCACTTTCCATCAAAGGGAAAAGAAAATATTTCCTGTTTCTTTAAACATTGTTCTTCTTCAAAATCAATTTTTGCCAATTTATCCGCTACCTGCAGCAATAAAGTAGATTTACCTATGCCAGGAGGGCCTCCGATTAAAATTAATGACCCCGGAACAACCCCTCCTCCTAAAATATGGTCAAATTCTCTAATACCCGTGGATAAATGAATTATTTTACTCTTTTCGATTTTTCTAATTGACTGTGGTTCTTCTTTTTTCCATTGAGTAAAATAACGGGAAACAACCGTTTCTTTTTCCATTTCCGTCTCTTCAACCAGACTATTCCACTGTTGACAATCGGGACATCTACCCAACCACCGCAAACTGGCATAACCACATTCCTGGCAACGAAAGGAAACCTTTATTTTTGGCATAAACTCTCTTATCTCTTTTTAATTTTTTAACTCATAAATACTATGTCAGAAATAGTCACAATTGATGTTTGACTACTTCTTCAAACTCCCAAACTCCAACTCCAAAATCCCAACCCTTTTTGCTCAATCCTCCAAATCCTCCGCCTGAGGCGGATGAGGCGGAGCAAACAAGTAAATTGAGCAACTACAAACAAATTTATCATTCAACATCTTTTGACTATTTTTTGTCTTTGTTCTTATTTTTATCTTTGTATTTTAACTTTGTGCTTCTGTGCTTGTCTTTAGTTTCTGTTTTGAATTTTGAAGTTTGAAGTTGGGAATTTGTCTTTAACTTTGTGCTTGTTGTTGTCTTC
>CBDUZB010000150.1:0-3832 GCA_965371605.1 uncultured bacterium | reverse complement strand
CACCCCTACGCGAAAAATTTGCTATATCGTTCGAAACACATTTTACCTTCATTTTATTTACAAATTTACGAAAAAAACAGTTATTGCTATGAAAAAAATAGAAAATTTATTCAAAGAAGGTTTGAGTTCATTAGGAATAAAGATTAATCCTAGTCAATTAAATGCCTTTCTAATCTATTTAGAAGAGTTAAAAAAATGGAATAAGCAATTTAATTTAACCGCAATTGTTCAGGATGAGGATATTATCTTTAAACATTTTATTGATTCGCTTACTTGTTTTTGTTGTTTTTCCTCTTTTTTACCACAGAAGGCAGAAAAAGATGTTGGATTGATTAACGATACAGATTTATGGAAAACGTGTAGGGTTTTAGATATTGGTTCAGGGGCCGGATTTCCCGGATTACCGCTTAAAATTTGTGTTCCGGAAATAAAGTTGACTTTATTGGAGAGTTCAAGAAAAAAAACATTGTTTTTAAAACATATTTGTGAGAAATTACAACTAAAGGATGTTTTAATCCTTTATAATCGGGCAGAAATTTGTGGAAGGGATTTGCAGTATAGAGAAGAATATGAAATAGTAGTTTCCCGTGCTGTAGGAAAACTATCTTTTTTAGTGGAATATTGTTTGCCTTTTGTAAAAGTAAATGGTATAATGATTGCTCAAAAGGGGCCGGCGATTGAGAAAGAATTAAACGAAGCGGAAAAAGCAATCGACCTTTTGGGTGGGAAGGTCAAAGAGATAAAAAAAATAAACCTGAAGTTAAACAAGATGGAATTAAAAAGGGATTTGGTGGTTATTGAGAAGGTCTTTCCTACTCCGGGGAAATATCCCAGAAAACCGGGAATTCCTTCCAAAAGGCCAATAAGATAGCAGTTGTCCTGATCACGAGGCGGGAATTGTTTCACGTGAAACAATTAGGGAAATTTTTAAGGTATGTAATGTAGAGAGTAATAAAGGTGGAGAAAGAATGATTGAACAGAGTGATATTATTTATTTTATCCTCACCGATAGATTTTGTGATGGGGATGCCAATAATAATATAGGGGTTGATAAAGATAACCTTTATCGCTATCATGGAGGAGATTTTGCCGGAATAGCAAAGAAAATTCCCTATTTGAAGAATTTGGGGATTACTGCTTTATGGATTACTCCTGTTTATTTGAACATTGGAAATTTTTATGGGACGGATAGTTATCATGGATATTGGGCATTAGATTTTGAAAAAGTAGATTCACAACTCTATTCTCATAATCCGGAAATAGCAGAAGGGAGCAAAGGATACCTTAAAGAATTAGTTACTCAATTACATCAGGCAAAAATAAAGGTTATTTTGGATATGGTGGTAAATCATACGGGTTATCACAATGAAAAATATATTAATTATCCGGATAAAAAGATAAAAAGTGAATGGTTTAATCAAGGGCCGGCAGGAGATGAAATAAAGGGTTGTTTGGCAGGGTTGCCGGATTTAGACCATGACCAGGTTGATGTAGTGGACTATTTTGTAAACAATATTATCGATTGGATAGAAGAAACCGGCATAGATGGTATCCGTATGGATACGGTAAAACATGTGGAAAAAAAATTCTGGTATTTTTTTAAATCCTATGTAAAAGGAAAACATCATAAGATTACTCTTATCGGAGAGGATCTTGAATATGATGTAGGAAAAATTGCTCAATATCAAAAAGATCATGATTTTGATACGCTATTTAATTTTCCTTTGTGTAATAAAATTAAAGAGACTTTTATTTATAATGCCGGGATGACTCAACTTGCCCGTCCCCGACTTAATGATCATGAGCCTGAGGGAATTTTGGATATGGATGCCTATTATACCAATGCTAACCGGATAGTCAATTTATTAGATAATCACGATCTTTCCAAGAGATTTATGACTGAAATTCTTGATTTTTACGGTCACTGGGATAGATGGCTTGCTCTTAAAATATTCAAATTAGCTCTATCTTTTTTATTTACTAATAGGGGCATTCCACAAATTTATTATGGAACGGAAATAGGATTGGAGGGCTATACAGATCCGGACAATCGGAGATTTATGCCCTGGAAAAATATTTTTGGTGACCAACCCGGGCTTGAACCCTTAAGCCCATGGCAGGAACAAAAAGGAATTTTTTTGCACTTAAAACAATTGATTAAAATTAAAAAGGAAAATGAATCATTAGTATGGGGATATCAATTTACTCTTTATTCTGACCATTTTATATATGCTTTTATGCGGGAATATCGAGGGAATATAATTGTAGTAGTAATAAATAACGGCCTTCAAAAAATGCCCTATCCGTTATTTATTTCTGTGGCAGTTAACAGTAATATTCCTTCCCGGATAAGAGAAAAAATGCAGGACAAAAATTTAATTAATTTGCTTGATTCCCAGGATGAAATAAGATGGGAAAGAGGGGGCATTTCAGTAATATTGGAAGGAAAGACAGCAAAAATATATAAATTAGAATAAAGGTAAAACATGTTTTACCTTTATTCTAAAGGGTAAATGGAAAGAAGGATTGTTTAGTCAAGACAAAATATGTTTTTCTCTCTTAAGCGTAATTTTGCCCTATGGGCATGCAACGAGAAGAGTCCATAGACAGAAACTGCAGTTATAAGTTAATAGTTATGAGTTATTAGTTAAAAGAAAAAAGACAACAGAAAAAAAACAAAAGACAAGACAAAGAAAACGGAATAAAGACAACAGATATATGAGTTGGAAGTTTAAATTGATTAAATTGAGGTTTTTAAAAAAGAGGTTTAAAAATGTTTGTTAAAGGGTGGGCAAGCCCACCCCTACGCGAAAAATTTGTTATATCGTTCAAAACATATGTTATCTTTATTTTTAGATGATATAAAAAAATGTCAACTATTTTAGGATATGACAATATTCAGGAGTCAGGGGAGGAAGGAAGTTTTTGTAATTGTTGAAGATGTAAAAAATGTGATTAAAATTTTCAATATTATTTAAAAAAAAAGAAAAGGAAAAAAAATGAAAATAATCGCGGTTGTTAATCAAAAAGGGGGAGTAGGAAAGACGACTACAGCCATTAATGTTGCTGCTTGTCTGGCAGAAGAGGGACAGGAAACACTACTTATTGACGGAGACCCTCAGGCAAATGCCACCAGTGGGTTAGGAATAGACAAACGAGGAGTAAAAAAAGGTATTTATGAACTATTACTGGAAGAAGCCTCTTTAGAAGAGGTGCTCATTTCTACGGATATTGACTGGCTGGATTTAATTCCTTCCAGTCCGAGTCTTATTGGTGCGGAGGTAGAGTTGGTAAATGTTTTATCCCGGGAGACAAGATTGAAAAAGGCATTGGAGAAAATGAAAGATGTTTATAAATTTGTTATTATAGATTGTCCTCCTTCGTTAGGGTTATTAACCATCAACAGTTTAACTGCAGCGGAATCAATATTAATTCCTATTCAATGCGAGTATTTTGCTTTGGAAGGGTTAGGTCAATTAATTCATACGGTAGAATTAATAAAAAGAAGTTTAAATCCCGGCTTGCAGGTAGAAGGAGTTGTGTTAACCATGGCAGATATGAGGGTTAACTTAGCCGAACAGGTAATAGGGGAAGTAAGGAAATTTTTCAAGGACAAGGTTTATCAAACAATTATTCCCCGAAATGTGAGACTTTCCGAGGCTCCCGGGTTTGGAAAACCAATAATCCTCTATGACCGGGCTTCCCGGGGAGCGGAAGCTTATATTAATTTAACCCGGGAAATATTGCAAAAAACAAACTAAACCGGGTTTGTGGAAGAAAGGCCTTTATTTTTTATGACTAAATATGACTAAAGAAGGGGAAGATAATTTTT
>CBDUZB010000149.1:0-3875 GCA_965371605.1 uncultured bacterium | reverse complement strand
CGAATAGCAAAAGAAAAGGCACAAAGGCATCAAGGCACAAAGGCACAAAGTTAAAAGATAAAGACAGTTTTCCCCCTTTGAAAAGGGGGTTAGGGGGATTTAGATAAAAGACTGCAAATGGCAAATGGTAAAAAAAGGGAGGGAAGGTTATGGATTTTTTGAACGGGTTAAAATTTGATGATAAGGGATTAATTCCGGCCATAATTCAAGATGAGAAAACAAAAGAGGTATTAATGGTTGGGTATATGAATGAAGAATCACTAATGAAAACTATCGAAGAGAAAAGAACTTGTTTTTGGTCCCGAGCAAGACAAAAATTTTGGATAAAGGGAGAAACTTCGGGGCACATTCAAAAAGTAAAAGAAATTTTCATTGATTGTGATCAGGATACTCTTTTAATCAAAGTTGAACAAACAGGTGGGGCATGTCATATGGGTTATCGCTCTTGTTTTTATCGTAAACTTAATGAAGCAGGGGAATTGGAAATTACAGGAGAGAAGCTTTTTGAACCGGAAAAAATATATAAGAAATAAGATATAATGTTTTTTTAAAATAATAAATAACAAAGGAATCAAAGAATGTTTTATCCTGATTTTAAGGAATTTAAGCGATTATCTAAGGAGGGGAATCTAATTCCCGTTTATAAGGAAATTTTGGCTGATTTAGAAACGCCGGTTTCCGCGTTAGCTAAGATTTCAGATAATTTTAAAGAGGAATATTGTTATTTACTGGAAAGTGTAGAAAACGGAGAGCGTCTGGGACGATATTCTTTTTTATCCAGTCATCCCTCGTTTGTCTTTGAAAGCAAAGGCAAAGAAGTTAAGTATTATTCTCCGGGAGGTAAGTATCAAAAAAAGATAAAGGGAAATCCGATAGATGAACTTAAAAGGCTTATGAAAACATATAAACCTGTTGAGATAAAAGGATTACCTCTTTTTTATGGAGGGGCAGTGGGGTTTGTCGGGTATGATTTAGTTCGTTTTATAGAGGATATTCCGGATGTTAATCCTGATGGCCTTAATCTTCCTGATTGTCTTTTTCTTTTTACTAATAATATTCTTGTTTTTGATCATATATCCCATAAAATAAAAATTGTTTCCTGTGTACATCTGGACGACTTTTTAATTAAGGGAAACAAAAAAGATAAGGTAAATATGCAGAAAAAATATACGGAAGCTTGTCGGCAGATAGATGAGATTATTAAAAAATTAAGGAAGAGAACTCCTGTATTTAAAAAACAAAAGTTGTCTAAAGTAAAAAAACTTAAAATAAAATCTAATTTTAGTAAAAAAGAATTTAAAGATATCGTAAAAAAAGCAAAAAGAAACATAAAAGCAGGAGAAATCATTCAAACGGTACTATCACAAAGATTGTCGGTAAAAATAAACACGGATGCGTTTAATATTTATAGAGCATTAAGGGTAATAAATCCGTCTCCTTATATGTTTTATCTTAAAATGGGTAAGTATTGCCTGGCTGGTTCTTCTCCGGAGATTCTTGTACGAAAACAAGAACGTATGGCTGAGCTGAGGCCTATTGCCGGAACCCGCAAGAGAGGAAAAAATGAACAGGAGGATTTGGATTTAATTAAAAGTTTACTTGCTGATCCCAAAGAACGGGCAGAACATATAATGCTGGTGGATTTAGGCAGGAATGATTTGGGCAGGGTTTGTAAATATAAAAGTGTTAATGTAACGGAATTAATGACTATTGAAAAGTATTCTCATGTGATGCATATTGTTTCAGATATTAAAGGACGATTAAAAAAGGATGTAGATAGTTTTGACCTGTTTCGTGCCTGTTTTCCCGCCGGGACGGTTTCCGGTGCTCCTAAAATCAGGGCTATGGAAATTATTGACCAATTAGAAAATGTAAGAAGGGGAACGTATGCCGGGGCGGTAGGGTATTTTAGTTTTCAGGGGAATATGGATATGGCCATTACTATTCGTACTATATTAATTAAGGATAAAGTTGCCTATATTCAGGCTGGCGCAGGTATCGTTTATGATTCTTCACCTGAAAAGGAGTATAGAGAAACTTTAAATAAAGCAAAAGCAATGGTAAAAGCTATTCAGATGGCAGAAGAGGGTTTTGAGTAAGAAAAAAGCAGAATAGGAGAGGAAGAAGATGATTTTGGTGATTGATAATTATGATTCTTTTGTTTATAATCTTGTTCAATATGTTGGGGAGATGGAAAAAGAAATTATTGTTTATCGTAATGATAAAATTTCTTTAGAAATGATTGAAAAATTAAACCCGGCCCGGATTATTATTTCACCCGGTCCCGGACGTCCGGAAGAGGCAGGTATAAGTTGTGAATTGATTAAAAAGTTTAGCAACAAAATCCCTATTTTAGGGGTTTGTTTGGGACATCAGTGTATAGGATATGTATATGGAGCTAAAATAGCAGGAGCAACAAGGATTATGCATGGAAAAACTTCTTCTGTTTTTCACCATAAAAAAGATGTTTTTAAGGATATAGATAATCCTTTCACTGCGGCGAGATATCATTCTTTGATTGTAGAAAAAAAACTTTTGCCCGATTGTCTTAAGATTACTGCCTGGACAAAAGAAAATGAAATTATGGGTATTCGGCATAAAAAATATAAGGTTTATGGGGTGCAGTTTCATCCTGAATCGATATTGACGGATGTTGGGAAAAGAATCTTGAAAAATTTTTTAAATATAAAGAGTTAGAGAAGAGAAGAGGAGGAGAAATGATTAAGGAATCTATTAATAAATTAGTTGAGCAGAAAAATCTTTCGGAGGCAGAGATTCAAGAGGTAATGCAGGAAATTATGGAAGGAAAAGCTACTTCGGCACAGATTGCTGCATTTATCACTGCTTTGAGAATAAAAGGAGAAACCGTAGAGGAAATTACCGGTTGTGCTAAAGTAATGAGAGCAAAAGCACAAAAAATAAATGTTGACGGGAAAACAATAGTAGATACCTGCGGCACAGGTGGGGACAGGAAAGGGACTTTTAATATTTCTACTACTGCTGCTTTTGTTGTAGCAGGGGCAGAAGGGTCATTAGCTGTGGCTAAACATGGAAACAGGTCTGTTTCCAGTCATTGTGGTAGTGCGGATGTTTTACAATTTTTAGGGGTAAAGGTAGATGCTTCGCCGGAGATAGTGGAAAAGTGTGTTAATGAAATAGGGATAGGCTTCTTTTTTGCTCCTACTTTTCATGAATCAATGAAATATGCTATCGGGCCGCGCCGGGAAATAGGAATCAGGACTGTTTTTAATATTTTAGGGCCGCTTACCAATCCGGCAAATGCTCAAGCACAGGTTTTAGGGGTTTATTCTTCTTCTTTGACAGAACCAATGGCAAAAGTTTTGGGCAAATTGGGGGTAAAACAGGCCTTTGTAGTATATGGAGTAGATGGTTTGGATGAAATTACTACGACCGGAGATACGATGGTTTCCGAGTTGAAAGACGGACAGGTTAGTACTTTTTATATTCAACCGGAAGACTTTGATTTACCCCGGGCGAAACTTGCTGATTTACAGGGAGGAAGTATCGAGGAAAATGCTCAGATTCTTTTGGATGTTTTGAAAGGTAAAGGGGGGCATCCTTTGAACATTGTTCTTCTAAATGCAGCAGTAGCAATTACAGCAGGGAAGCAAAAAAAAGCCGATAATGTTGCTGAGAAAATAAGACTTATTAAGGAATCCGTAGATTTAGCCAGAAAATCAATAGATTCAGGTTCTGCTTTACAGAAACTGGAATTATTGAAGGAATATACGAATAAATAGAAACTACAGTTATAAGTTAAAAGAAAAAAATAGGCACAAAGGCATCAAGGCACAGAGGCACAAAGTTAAAGACAAATTCCCAACTTCAAATTTCAAAATTCAAAACAGAGATAA
>CBDUZB010000148.1:0-3884 GCA_965371605.1 uncultured bacterium | reverse complement strand
CAATTTAAACTTCCAACTAATATATCTGTTGTCTTTATTCTTTTAACTAATAACTAATAACTAATAACTCATAACTATTAACTTATAACTGTAGTTTCTATGTCTTTCTTTTTTTCGTCTTTGTCTTTATCTATGGACTATCGACTGCTGGAGTCTCGCCTCAGGCGGATCTCGCCAGTCAGTAAGGCGGATGGACTATGGACTTTTGTTTCTGTCGTTGTTTTTTGTCGTTAACTTATAACTCATAACTGTCGTTTATCTGTGGACTATGGACTATTTTTTTTGCGTGCCCGGAGAGTAAAATTATGCGTCTAGAGAGAACCATATTTTGCCTTTATTAATCAACCACATTTTTTAACATTATTTACTAATGAACCACTAATAATCGTTTCTAAAATACCCAAATTCTAATCAGCCAAATCATATATACAAAAAAAATACACCTGATTTAAATATATTTTTATCGAAAAGTGGGCTTTCTCAAGAAATTACACCGACAGGCCTACTGAAAAACACACTTTTTCAGCGGTAAACTTTGAAAACAGAAATCTAACATATCTACTCACTCTTTATATTCTATGACTCTTTTTACACAAGTTCCTTATAATAATCTTGTATAAATTTAGATAAATTTTTAAACTTAACTACGGACTGAATGCCTTCAATCCCAGTATGGACAAACAGAAAGAAATCCATTTTTACTTAAAAACCCAATCCTTTTTTCCCTTTTGCATATTATCTAAAGCGGTTTTTTTTATATTTATAATTTCTTCCCCGTCTGCCTCCAACAATTGAAGCCCCTCATAATCGAAAAATTTATATTTACAACAAACATTATAAACCGTATCCATTAATAATTCTAAAAAGTCGTCCCACATATAATCTGAAGAGTCCTTATTTTCTTCCGTTTCAAGTTTACATTCAAAAACAACCAACCCATCATTTTTTTCTTTTTTATCAATAGCATTTATATAAAAGTTAGGAACCGAAAGATTCTGCTGATTAATTTGGTTATTAAGCCGTTGAACCATTTGTGCAGCTAAAAAACCGGATAAATTAATTTCCGAAAAAGGAAAATCATCTTTGTTCCAAAAATCCTGAGGAGCTATTTCTAAAACCAATCTATTAAGATAATCTTCCTGGGATATATATCTAAAAAAAGACTTTTTAATATCATCAATATATCTAATAAAGGAAACATCTACCTCGGAAACAATATCCCTGCAGGTAATTACAAAAAATTCTAAGGGCGCATCGGTACTTAAACAAACCCGGGTTACAGTTAAAAAAATCCTATCCATTTTCTCTTTTGCCTGTTTAGTAAAATAAAAATTTTCTTCTATTAAATTATCTAATACTATACCAACACCCAGCGTTTCCCCTGTAATTTTTACTTCCACATCTAAATCATAGTCTTCCTTACATATTTTTATTATTGATTCTGAGACTTTTTCTTGGGGAAAAGTAGGTGTACAGGCGGTAAGATACAACACTAAAAAACCACAAATTAATAGATAAATTAATCCTCTTTTTCCATTCATAAATCTACTTTCTTTTTCCTTCTTGTTCCTTACCAAATTCATTAAATATTGCTTCTATTTCATCATACTCTAATTCTTCTTTTTTCAATAATTCAGCAGCAAACCTATCCAAAAGAGCCATCTCCTGTTTAAGCAGTTTCTCAACATCTTTAACACACTCCTGAAAAATTTGATTCGTCTGATTATTTAACTTTTCTTTTATTGCATCCGAAAGTTGTGTTTGGGGAATAATAGTAAAGTCCCCCAAAAGATCTCCCTTCCCCATTCCACACTTCCAGACCATATTATGTGCCTGCCACATAGCATTTGTAAAATCAGCTGCTACACCATCGGAAGTCACTTTAAATTTTAACTTTTCAGCTACATAACCACCTAATGAAACCTTAATATTAGCTACAATCCGCTCGCGATTAGAAGTAAACCATTCTTCCCGGGGCTGATGATAAACAGCTCCCAAGGAACCCCTTCTGGAAATAATAGATGCTTTAAAAACATCATCCGTGGGATGCAAAATATACATCACAATCAAATGCCCACTCTCAT
The DNA here is from genome assembly GCA_965371605.1 of uncultured bacterium. GTDB lineage: Bacteria > CBDUZB01 > JAGLHV01 > JAGLHV01 > JAGLHV01 > JAGLHV01. The sequence continues at coordinate 1,800 of CBDUZB010000148.1, read as the reverse complement.
GATAGGCAACCATTTCCCTTTCTTCTTTAGTCAGTTTCCGTTTATGTTTTATTCCCATATCAATTCGTTCAATAGCCTCACTTAATTCCTTAAACGAGACTATTTCTTTATTCTGTCTATCGGCAATCAGAGCTGCTTCTTTAACTATATTTTCAATATCTGCCGGACTTTTATAGACGGTCTTCCTGGCTAACCGCCCAATATCCATGGCCTCATCATATTTTATTTTTTGCAGATAATACTTAAAAATTGCTTCTCTTCCTTCTAAACTCGGCTTATCTATATATATCTTGCGGTCAAACCTTCCCGGCCGCAGTAATGCTTCGTCTAAGACCGACTCTGCAGCATTGGTTGCCCCAATCACAACAACATTGTAATCCTTATCATTTAGTCCGTCCATCTCCGCTAACAATTGATTTTGTGTACTGTTGGTTTCTTCCGTTCCTCCAAAAACACTAAATACTCTTTTACGGCCCACGGCATCAATTTCATCAAGAAAAATTATACAGGCCCCATGAGCATAAGCCAGAAGGCGGGCCTTCTTAAAAAGTTTTCTTATCCGGCTTGCCCCCACCCCCACAAAAATCTCTACAAATTCACTTCCGGACATAGAAAGAAAAGGCACCTTTGTTTCCGTAGCAATAGCTTTAGCTAAATAAGTTTTTCCGCAACCCGGAGGGCCAACCATTAAAAGCCCTCTTAAAATCTTTCCTCCAATTTTTTTTTGTTTAGTTCTATCCCTAAGTAACTGCACTACTTCCCAGGCCTCTTCTTTAGCCTCTTCCATTCCGATAATATCATCCCATTTTACATTAACCCTATTACCTTTAATTTTGGACTTTTCAAGTTTAGCAAACCCTCCTCCGTAATGTAATCGATACAACATATAAACAAAAGCCCCTGTCTGAATTAATCCGAAGAAAGGCCATACGGAAGTATTTGCTAATATAGAAGTTCGCAGATAAGAATCCACGCTGGAAAGAATCATTAAAGGGTATAAAACAACTGCAATTAAAAATAAAGCAATTACTAATTTTACCCAATGATTCATAAAAAATAATTTTATTTTCTTTCTATTTACCATTTTTTCCCCCTATTTTTTTCCTGGTAAAAATTCCAGAACCGGGAATTCCGGCATTTAGGAAAATTCCTTTTTTGCCAAAATTAACGGATAATCCCGGGATTCCAAAAGAAAAACTAATTCCGGATTTTGATAGATTTACTCGGCTATTTCTTGAAAGCCTGATTTGTTTTCTAAAGTTCATCTAAATCTCCTTGTTAAAAAGCGGCGATTTTGTAGTCCTTCGCATGAAGCTTCGGACTACTGAAATCGCCGCTATGTTTTTCAGCTGGTTTTTCGAGGCTTCTGCTTTGGTGGTTCGTCATCAAACATATTGATGCCGGCAATCTGCTCGAAAGCAGGTTCCAGCTGCTTGAGGAAACTGGCCATCACTTCGCGGCCAGTACCCTGCATGCAGAATTCCGCCACCTTGGCCACAGTTTCAGCCTTGGGAATGAAGCCGTACTCGGTTGAGAGATAATGAATTACCGTGGCCACAGCCAGCGGTTCCATCATCTTTCCCAGATCAGTATTGAAGAAATCGGGATAGGAATCTCCAAGCGTTTTTCTGATGATCCCGACCAGGATCTTGCAGGCTTCTTCCGAACCGGCGATCTTGGCGCCGTGCTTGAGATTGGTGGAAACTGCCTGGAGAGTTTGTGAGGTTGCCATGGTTCGCGCTCCTTTGGATTGGGGTTGGGACTGCGGGTTGAGGCTTGAATCATCTGCCTCATCTGCTG
>CBDUZB010000147.1:0-3892 GCA_965371605.1 uncultured bacterium | reverse complement strand
TTTCTGAAAAGCTTTCTCCTGAATTATGCGGTTATACTATTTTTTTATCCTTGTTTTATCCGGAAACTTTTAATATAATCAGGTGTTGCTTTAATTAACAACCGTTTAAACTTTAGACATTGCGAAATTTAATCCGGAAATAAACTTATGGTGAATTTTAAAAATACAAAATTAATTCGTCAACTCAGCGCCTTAGATGTATTCTGTATTTCTTCCGGGGCAATGATTAGTTCCGGTTTATTTATACTGCCCGGAATAATTTATGCTAAAATAGGCCCGGCAGTAATTTTAGCTTATATCTTCGCCGGGCTGTTTGTTCTTCCGGCGTTATTTGCCAAAATAGAATTAGCTACGGCAATGCCTAAAGCCGGGGGCAGTTACTTTTTTATTGAACGCAGTATGGGCTCAACGGCCGGGACAATCGGTGGATTTGCCAGTTGGTTTTCGCTTACCCTTAAAAGCGCTTTTTCCTTAGTAGGCATAGGCGTATTTATGACCATGATAAATCCCAATATCAGCGAATGGGAAATTAAATTCATTGCTATATTTTTTTGCCTGCTTTTTATGATTTTTAATTTAACCAGTGTTAAATTTACCGGTAGAATTCAAATTTTTCTTGTTTTCCTGCTTATCGGCACCTTATCTCTCTACATTCTTCGGGGTGTAATGTTAATTAATGTTCACAGTTATACCCCCTTTATGCCTTTTGGTAAACGTTCATTGTTTCTGGCAATCGGCATGGTTTTTATCTCTTTTGGCGGAATAACTAAGGCAGCCAGTATTGCCGAAGAAATTAAAAACCCCTCTAAAAACATCCCTTATGGAATGATTTTGTCTTTTTTAGTGGTGTTGCTTCTTTATGGATTAACTATTTTTGTAACGGTAGGGTTACTTAACCAGGATGAGTTAGCTCATTCTCTCACGCCCATTTCCACCGGCGGTTACAAAATATTTGGGACTTTCGGCAGTATAATTATGTCCATTGCCGGAATCCTGGCTTTTATCTCTACAGCCAATGCCGGAATATTATCTGCTTCCCGCTTTCCCCTGGCAATGAGCCGTGACCAGCTTTTACCGGAGTTTTTCTCTAAAATAAATAAGCGATTTAATACCCCTCATTTTTCCATAATATTTACCGTACTTTTTATGATGGCTTTTATCCTTTTTTTAAACCTGGAAAATTTGGTAAAAGTGGCTTCTACTTTAAAAATCATCTTGTTTATGTTTGTTATACTGGCGTCCATTATTATGCAGGAAAGTAAGATACTAAATTATAAACCGTCTTTTTCCGCTCCACTTTACCCATGGCTGCCAATAGCAGGACTTATCGCTTATGGTTTTTTCTTATACGAAATGGGCACTGTAGCCCTTTTATCAACAAGTATATTCATTCTATTGAGTATGGTCTGGTGCAAAGTTTATCTAAAAGGAACGGCTATGCGAAAATCCGCCCTGGTACACATCGTCGAGCGGGTTACTGCTAAAGAGATAGCCGGCGAATCATTAGAAACTGAGTTGCGGGAAATTTTAAAAGAACGGGATGAAATAATTGAAGACAGATTTGACGAACTGGTAAAAAAATGTGAAATAATTGATATAGGCAAACAAATCACCCTTATAGAATTTTTTACTATGGTAGCTAATAAACTGGCTAAGCAATTAAATATCAATGCCAAAGAATTACTTGATTCCCTTATTGTCCGGGAAGAAGAGTCTACCACCGAAGTAAGGCCGGGATTAGCCATTCCCCATATTAGTATTAAAGGTGAACATAAATTTAAACTTCTTGTAGCCCGATGCGAAGCCGGTATCAACTTTACCGACGACTTACCCCCTGTTTACGTTGCTTTCATTTTAGTTGGTTCACCCGACGAAAGGAATTTTCACCTACGGGCATTAGCCGCCATTGCCCAAATTACCCAGGATGCGGACTTTGACAAAAACTGGTTACGCGCTAAAAATATCGAAGAGTTGCGTGATATCCTCCTCCTCTCCAAAAGACACCGAAATAAATAACCTATCCCTAACATAAGTGCACCTTTAATATTAGAATATTAATTTTACAACAAAAAAGTTGTTAAAAATATTAATAATACAACTTATATGTTGTATGCTAAATTTTTTCTTCCCTCCAGGAAAACATTTTCACTTTATCAATGCCGGGGACTGTTCCGATACCAATCAGATTTGGATCATGTTTTATATCTGAAGTTCCGTCACCGGTATAACTATAAACATTAATCGCACCCTCACCCCAGGCAGTTCCTACTACATTACAATCATATTTAGGAGCATAAACAGCTGCATAAACATCACTGGTCCCATGCAACTCTATATTACCGCTTTCCCCTGTTCCATAAAGGAAAAAAGTAGTAGCATCTACTCCTGTATTTATAAAACCGGTTCCTCCGACATCAATATCACCTGAACAATATAAATATACCCCAGGTCCACCTGTAACTGTATTTAATGTTACTTTAGCATTTCCTAAAATAGATATAGAATTACAGGTATAAGTGCCGGGATTTATAACAAAATTAGCGTTTCCATTTAGATTTATTACTCCTAAAGGCGTAGCAGTTGCCGGAGCAACCGGTAAGGGAAAATTAGCTGTTGCGTAATCTTTTTCTGTAATTGCTCCGGTAACATGAACCGCACCATTTACTGTATCACTGGTAATTACATCCCCATCTATTTTACAGGTATCGATAAGATCAATTCCTCCGTCCCCTGCTGAAATAGCAAAATCATACGGAGAATGTGTAGGAAAGGGTATTCTGTTAACTAAAGCTATAATTTTTTTTCTTTCTCTTGCTTGAGCCATATCAGGTACATAACCCATCGATTCTATCGCATAGCGGTTAACCGGTAAAATATTAGTCTCAAAAATACATCCAGGGGTAGAAACACTAATTGAATATTGACCCTTAGATAAATTCTGTATACCCCCAGGACCGATATAATTTGAATTACTCACTATTTCACTCATTGCTCGTTGTATTCCGGCATCAGCTAATTGAATTGCCTGTGTCGATCCTTTCGCTTTTACCGTTGCTGTTGTCTCTATTTTGGTCAAAGAAGATAACCCCATTCCTACAGGAATTAAAACTAAAATCATTAAAGTCACTAAAGGTAAAACTATTCCTTTCTCTGTTAGTAACCATCGATTATTTTTGTCCATTTTTCTCTCCTCCTTTTATTATTAAGATTTGATAAATCACTCATTATACCCAGAAATTAAACACCGGATTAATCCATTTTGCTACGGATTATCCGGTTAACTTTTACCTTATGTTTTTCGGCAACCCGGCTGCCCGCCATTACTTAGTGGCGGATCCGTAGCTTTGTGTCCCACCTTTACAGATGGTTTACCTTTATCAATTTGTAACTTCTGCTTTCATTATTAAGTGTATCTCCAATTTATTGGTTTGTCCATGTGATTTTGGTCACTTTATTAGAAAAGACACTATTTACAAAGAGGAATATTCTCAGGTTAGTTATTTATTCCAATTCAAACTTTATGGGTAATCGAATCCTTGCCGATACCGGTTTTCCGGTTTTTAAGGCGGGAACAAATTTTGCTTGTTTTATTGTCTTCATTATTTTCGATGAGTTAAATCTATGGAAAAGAATGCTAAAAGCAACTACCCCGCAGCAAGCTGCGGGAAACCCTTCGCTCCCTTCTGTCTCTCAGGATCAATTCGACTACAGAGTTTTTATCAGCATAGCTGAGAAAAACTCTAAGTCCTTTTTTTGTTTAATAAAACCCTTCGCTCCCTTCAGTCTCTCAGGATCAATTCGACTACAGAGTTTTTATCAGCATAGCTGAGAAAAACTCTAAGTCCTTTTTTTGTTTAATAAAACCCTTCGCTCCCTTCAGTCTCTCAGGATC
>CBDUZB010000146.1:0-3905 GCA_965371605.1 uncultured bacterium | reverse complement strand
TAAAAGATACTGTCTGCCGTTCCAAAGTAGAAAGGCCTGCCGGATTGTAATGCAGGCAGGAAAGATCTCCTGACAAAGAAGAATATGCCTCTCCCATCCCGGATACCCTGGCTGAAATTGGCTGTAATAAAGTAATCCCTGCTGATGAACCGGCACCTTTGGCTAAAACTGTTACCTGACTGTTCAAACAAATCAACCCGATAATTTGGGCAACTACGAAAATCTTTAAAATTGTTTTCATCCCCCCCCCTCCATATTGTTATTTTAAAACTGCTATCTTCCTAGTCATATCTATTCCGGGAGCATTTATACGAAGTATATAAACCCCTGAGGAAACAACAGTCCCGTCACTATTTTTACAGTCCCAGACAATAAAATCCTCTTCACCTGTAGTTTCTTTGCTCTTTTCGCAAACTAATTGTCCCTTTAATGTGTATATTTTTATCTTAATCTCTCCGGCACTTGCACTCTTGAAATAAATCGTTGCCTCTTCCCCCTTAGCCGGATTTACATATCCTTTCTCTCCCCCCTGTATTTTTACTCCCACATCTACTACTTCCAATACCCTGACTTCAAATCCTGCCTCCATAGTTATACTTGCCTCATCTATGTTGGTTACGGTTATATCCCTCATTCCCGGGGATGCACCTTCAGTAATAGTAATATTTGCCTGCAGTTGGGTTGAATTAATAAAAACTAATGAATTTACCGTTATTCCATCACCACTAAGAGTTATCCCCGCTCCGGGATAGAAATTTAAACCGTTTATGTTAACATCAAGAGTTTTTCCTCTCTTACGGTAGGTAGGAAAAATCGAAGAAATCCTGGGTGAACCGTTGTACTTTATAGTAAAATAATCATCATCTGAGCTATTATCAGAATGTCCGGTAACAATGATATTATCATCTTTATCTATAGCTATTCCGGTTGCAATGTCATCAAAATTTCCATTATAAGTTGATGAAGAAAGAATAATCAAATTAGAATTATATTTTATAGTAAAATAATCATCATCCAAACCGTTGTGACTATATCCGGCAACGAAAACATTATCATTACTATCGACTGCTATTCCCCAAGCACCATCGTTTCCATTGACATTTCCATTATAGGTAGCAGAGGAAACAACAACCAAATCAGAATTATATTTTATAGTAAAATAATCATTGCCTGAAACACTATTAGAGCTATATCCGGTAACAAAAATATTATCCCCACTATCTACAGCTACTCCACAGGCTTCTTCACACCCCCCCCATCATAAGTAACCGAAGAGAGAACAACCATATTCGAATTGTATTTTATGGTAAAATAATCACTTGACCCAACATCTCCTTTATATCCGGTAACGATGATATTATTGTTGCTATCTATTGTTATCCCACAAGCATAATCGTTAGTTCCTCCACCATCATAGGTTACTGAGGAAACAGCAACTAATTCATCATCATATTTTATGGTAAAATAATCATCATCCGAACCATTATTAATAGTTCCGGTAATAAAAATATTATTATTACTATCTATTACCAGTCCCGAGGCACGTTCGAAATTATATCCATCATGGGTAACTGAAGAAAGAACAACCAGGTTGGAATTATATTTTATAGTAAAATAATCATCATCTGAGCCGTTATCGGAACGTCCGGTAACAATAATATTATCATTACCATCTGTTGCTATTCCATAAGAATAATTACTAACCCCTTCCTCATAGGTTACAGAAGAAATAAAAACCAAATTAGAGTTGTATTTTACGGTAAAAAAACCAAAATACAACGAAAATAAACTATGTCCGGTAATAATAATATTTCCATCACTATCTGTAGTTACAGCTTGAGCAAAATCCCAATTACCATTGTTGTTATGGCTTGCCGAAGAAATAGTAATCAAGGTTCCCACAGCTATTGCTTTTGCCGAAAACAAAAACATCATCCCTGCAAGAACCAACCCAATTCCCCAGAAGTTCAAATGTTTTCTTTTTATTTTAATCCCCCCCTCTTCTTCATGTAATGTCAAAAGTATTTTATTTTTTGGTAGCCGCAGGCTTTAGCCTGCGTCCCCGATGAGCATTGTGTTTTAGATTCACATTGTATTTTAACACCCCTAAATAAATCTCCCTAACCCCTCTTTTTCAAAGGGAAAAATTACTTTTCATCTTCTCTCATTTCCTTTTTGACATTACCCTTCTTCACCGTTTACATCACAATTCCTTTGTTGGATGATTCATCGTGATTCTTACAAACATTTTTTATAAATTTCCAAAGCTAATTTTCCCGCTTCCTCCATTGTTTCGCCTAAAGAAATAAATCCATGATTTTTCATTATCAAAAAAGACTTATTATTTAATATTTCTAAAACTCTTTGAACTAATTCAACGGTTCCATAGGATTCTTCTTTTTTGGTTTCCGGAATTTTCAATCTATGGGCGTTAGATAAAATTTTTTCGCAATGTCCGTGAAATATAGCATTTATATCTTTTCTTTGGTGATAAATAGCAAAATGTATCCTGCTTTCAGAAGAAGGTTCTTTTACGCCCGAAATAGAAATAGTTCCACTTTTTAAGCTGCATGAGGAAACTTTCACAAAACAATCATCAGTTAGTTTTCCCTTTAAACCAATTTTTGAACCGGTAATTATAAAAGCATCCGCCCCTTTTTTTACCCGAAAACTTAAATTCCCATAGGACCCTCCGGGGTATGGCGGTGCCAGATGAAACTTGTGAAATTCCCTGCACCAGCATTTCAATTCTTCCAATCCTGAGTGTTTTAGGGTTTTTTTATCAATAATTTTAGTTTTAAATTTTATACCTTGATAAATCATATAATATTAGTTAAGAAAATAGATTTTTTATGGCAGATGCATCAGGGTTAATTATTCCTTTTTCAGTAATAAATCAGGTAATATATTTTGCCGGCGTTATATCAAAAGCCGGATTTATAGCATTAGACCCGGGGGAACATACTAAAATTTTTTCTAAATTCCCCTTTATCGAGCGGCCGCTTTGATACAAAACTTCCTCTTCACTTCTCTCTTCAATGGGAATATCCTTGCCCGAATTGCAATTTAAATCAAAAGTCGGAATTGTGGCGGTAACATAAAAAGGCACCCCAAACTCTTTGGCCACAATGGCTTTTTCCAGCGTACCTATTTTATTGGCAACATCACCATTTTGGGCAATTCTGTCTGCCCCGACAATCATCATATCTACTTTTCCCTGAGACATTAAATAAGCCCCGGCATTATCAGGCAAAATAATATGTGGAATATCTTCGTTTTTAAGTTCCCAGGCAGTAAGCTTTGCTCCTTGATTCCTGGGCCTTGTTTCATCAACATAGACAAAAACTTTTTTCCCGTTTTGATGAGCAATATATATGGGGGCTAAGGCACTACCATAATCTACACAGGCAAGCCAGCCGGCATTACAATGGGTCTCGATGTTATAATTATCTTTGATTAAAGTGTTTCCATATTCACCTATTTTTCGGCAAGCTGCAGCATCTTCATCAGCAAATTTTTGTGCGGCGAACTTTGCTGTTTGTCTCGGATTTTTTGATTTTTTTGCCGCATTATAAACATAATTCACTGCATGAAATAAATTCTGGGCGGTGGGCCGCGTTAATTCGATATCTCTTTTAGCCTTTTCAATAAATGGGGAAAAATTGCTTTTAGGGGCTTCTGAGAAAGCCTGTGCCATAGCAAATCCCGCAGCTGCACCAATCGCCATAGAACCCCTTACCATCATTGTTTTAATCGCCTGGCAGGTATCAAGGTAGTTTTTTGCTTCGTAAATTTTAAAATCAAAAGGCAGGAGATTTTGCTCAATTAAAAATACAGATGTCTCTTACATACAGACACTTCTATAATGTTTACCATTTACTTTCATCTTTATACCCAATTAAACC
>CBDUZB010000145.1:0-3906 GCA_965371605.1 uncultured bacterium | reverse complement strand
GTTTAGAATTTCGGATTTCGGAGGTAGTATTTATTTGTTGTCTGTATTAAATCTTGTTTAAAGAGAGAAGATATTTATGTCGGGAAAAGTTATTTCTATTTTAGATATAGGGAGCCGGACAAGTGCTTTCCTTACAGCCGGTTTATCTGTTAGTTTAAAGCAGGAAACAAAAAGAAAGATTGCTTTATTAGATGTCAGTATTTTTCCGGTTAAAGGGAAAATGAAAATTCTATTCAATCTTTCCCGGGAAAAGAATTTTATTTCATTGATTCCTTTTATTGATCAATTAAATTCCCGGATGCTGGAAGGTTACTTTGAAACTCATTCTTCGGGAATAGATTTGTTAAGTGGTTATTTTAATCAAAGTGAAATGTCCGGGATAAACCCGGAGCATTTAATGAAAATAGTGAGTTTTTTATCACAAATATATGATTATACTTTAATAAATTTAGATAATGATTTTAATGACAATTCTCTTGCCTTGCTCGATAGTTCCAATTTAATAATGTTAATGGTAACATCAGATCGTTTGTCTTTAGAAGGAGCAAAGGAAGTTCTTTCTACTCTTTATTCTTTTCACTATGCACCTCAATCGATAAAAATAGTTTTAAATATGGGAAATAAAGAAGAAACATTTTATTCCTCAGAAGTAGAGGATTATTTTAAAAAAGAAATTTTTTATAAAATTAATTACGATTTTAAGAAAAAACCTTCATTTGTTAAGATAAACAGCGAGGTTTTTAATGAGTTAAATTTCAGGCAGATTCCTTTCTATAAATCTATTCAAGGGCTTACCTGGAAATTATTGGAGGAAAACGTTTTTGTGTCGGAGGAGTTAGGTAAAGGAAGGTCAATTTTGGGTGAGGGGAAAACCCCCAAGGATATAGATTCGAAATTAAAGAGTGATGAGGAAAACAATCGGGATAATATAAAAAATCAACAATTAGTGAATAATAAAATTGACCGGTTGAAAACACTTATTCAGGAACGATTAATTAGCGAAATGGATTTGAAAGGATTGGATTTTAAAGAAGCGGGAATTAATTTGGAAAAAGGGAAAGAAATCAAACAAAAAATTAAAGGGATGGTGGAAAGATTATTAAATGAAGAAGGAAATTTTATTACTAATCGCCGGCAGCGGGAAAAAATCATATCGGAATTGTTGGATGATATTTTAGGGTTGGGCCCTTTAGAAAGACTTTTAAAGGATTCTTCTGTTTCAGAAATTATGGTTAATAAGAAAGATGAAGTATATATCGAAAAGCAGGGAAAAATTGAATTGTCCGACATTAAGTTAGCAAGTAATCAGCAAATCCTTACTATTATTGAGAGAATCGTTGCCCCTTTAGGAAGACATATAGATGAAAGTTCTCCGTTAGTAGATGCTCGCTTAAAAGATGGTTCCCGTGTTAATGCTATTATTCCTCCTTTAGCTTTGGATGGTCCGGCAATAACTATTCGTAAGTTTACCGAAAATAAACTTACTCCTGATGACTTAATTAATTTGGGTTCTATAAGTAAAGAAATGACAGAATTTATTCGGATTTGTGTTCAACTGAAAAAAAACATTATTATCTCAGGAGGAACCGGGTCAGGTAAAACAACATTTTTAAATATTATTTCTTCTTTCGTTCCTCAGAATGAACGGATTATTACTATAGAAGACTCTGCTGAATTAAAATTGCCTCAGAAACATGTAGTTAGATTAGAATCCCGTCCACCGAATATTGAGGGAGAGGGGGAGATTACTATTCGGAGGTTACTTATTAATTGCCTTAGAATGCGGCCGGACAGAATTATTATTGGTGAATGCAGAGGAGGAGAGGCAATTGATATGTTACAAGCAATGAATACCGGGCATGAAGGTTCATTGACTACTTTGCATGCCAATAATCCCCGGGATGCTTTATCTCGCTTAGAAACGATGGTATTAATGTCGGGAATGGAACTTCCCTCACGGGCTATTCGTGACCAAATAGCCAATAGTATTAATATTATTGTTCAACTGAATCGTTTGAATGACGGAACGAGAAAAATAATCTGTATTAGTGAGGTAACCGGTTTGCAGGGAGGTGTAATTACAACAGCTGATATTTTTAAGTTTATCCAAGAAGGAATTGATGAGCAGGGAAAAATAATGGGTAAATTTGAATTTACAGGGGTAATTCCTTCTTTTATTGAGAAAACAAAATCACATAATGTTTATTTTGATAAGAGTATTTTTCAAACTACTTAAAAAATATTTTAGTTTGAAATGTAAATTATAATAGTTTTGCAAACAAATACCCTGGAGTACAGGAAAAATGTCTATTTACAGAAGTATTTATAAAAATTAAAAAAGGAGGAATAGTAAAAATGAAGTGTTATTGTCATCAGGAAGTGGATAGTATAGGAGAGTGTGTAGGTTGTGGAAAATTTGTTTGTGAGGAATGTAAAATAGAAATGGATGGGAGGATTTATTGTAAAAAATGTTCGGAAGATCTTACTGTAGCTATCAGAAAGGGACAAGTTAATCTGAATATTTCGGAAGAAGAAATTAAAGAAGGAAAGATTTGGGCTGTATTAGCATATCTGGGAATTCTTTGTTTGTTTCCCCTTTTGATGAAAAAGGATAACCAATTTGCGCTTTTTCACGGCAAACAGGGATTAGTTCTTTTTCTTACTATTGTTATTGCGGGATGGATTCCTATTTTTGGATGGTTTATTATTTCACCGCTTGTTTTTATTTTAAACATTATTGGTATCATTCAATCCTTGAAAGGTAAATGTTTCAAAATGCCTGTAATAGGGGAAATTGCAGAAAAGATAAAAATGTAAGATTTGAAAGAGCATATAAATCAGACAGATTAGAAGTTGATAATTTTATTGATTTTGGTTAGATTCATAACCTCTTGAAAAGGGAAGGGAATACAGGTGAAGGTTGTTTTCTTTAAGGGATTAATTTTATCGGGTGTTTTTCTGGGGACGGTTTGGAGTGTTTTTAAAATTGTTTCTTTTTCTGACTCTTTTAGAAATTTGGCAATTAGTGAAAAAAAAGACAAAGAGAAACGCTTGTATGAAAAGAAATGGTTTATAAATATTTTATTGAAAAAACCAAAAGCGAAAATTGCGTGGGTAATCGAAATTTTTAGTTTGGTAATGGGTATAAGTATTGGATATTTATTTTCCGGGAGGCTTTTATGGGGGGGTGTTTTAGGTGGAGTTAGTTTTTTTATTCCTTCTCTTTGGGCAAAGAGGGAATTCGGGTTGTTTATGGATAAGTTTAACCAACAGCTTATTAATGGATTGGTATTGATAGCTAATTCTTTGCGGGCAGGAATGAGTTTTTTGCAGGGAATGGAAATAATGGTTAAGGAAAGTGGAATGCCTCTTTCCGGATGTTTTGAACGGGTACTTCAGGAAATAAATCTTGGTATGTCTCCTCAGGAAGCCTTAAACGGCCTGGTAGAGCGTATACCCAACAAAGAACTGAAAATTGTTGTTGCTGCAATTAATATTACCCGTCAAACCGGCGGAAATCTGAGTGAAATTTTGGATAATCTTTCTTTTACTATGAGGGAAAGGAAAAAAATTCAAGGCAAAATAAATGCTCTTACCGCACAGGGAAAAATGTCCGGCTGGATAGTGGGAATAATGCCCTTTATTTTGATGTTTATTTTAAACTTAATGGCCCCGGAAATGATGTGGCCTCTTTTTCATACTTTACCCGGATATGTGACTATTTTTGTAATTTGCTTTATGGTGGGGATAGCGGCTTTAATAATAAAAAATATTGTTTCTATTGATATATGATAATAAAAAAATAGTCCACAGTCGATAGTCCATAGACAACAAACGAAAGACGAAGGACGAAACAGAGTTAAAGACAAAAGATAAAAAAGTTTGAACTTTGAAATTTGAAGTTTG
>CBDUZB010000144.1:0-3972 GCA_965371605.1 uncultured bacterium | reverse complement strand
CCACTTCCAGTGTACTCATTAAACCCAAAGTCTGCCCTAAAAAAACATAGAGCATTACAAATGGTAACATTTATTTCTCCTCCTGTGTAATCCCGACGGCGGGTTATCCACCGCCGGGTAATGTATTTACGTACCTAATTGCTGCTTGCCCATCATATTTAAATGTAACTTCTCTAAGTGCTTAACCAGGATCTTTACTTCTTCGGTTGTTAGCTTTGTTCTGCCCTCGAAAAGAATATCTATCGCTTCTTTATAATCATCATCTCCAACCTTTTCCTTTAGGTGAATGAGTTTCTTATTTAGAGCTGGTCTTTCAGAAGCTGTGGCGTAAGTTCCATCTTCGTCCATTCCGGTACCTTCACCTCCTGGGCCCGGTAAATCTTCCGGTTCTTTTTGTTCCGTCTTTTCTGTTGACCGGAATTCTTTCTTAGGCTCTTTCTTCTCCTTGCTTCCTTGCTTTGCATTATCTTCCAGGTCTTGGGTAAAGAGAACGCTTGCTCCCGGATTAGCGGTAAGAGTAGCTTTTAGCAGTGCTCTTTTCATAGACATTTTCCTAATGGTATTATCTAAAGCACAAGGGTCTTGATTTTCTACCCGGTACATAGTAAAGGTTGCTCCGGATTTATTCTTTACTACTTTGGTCTGCAGGGTGGTATGGTCTACTCCTTCAGGGATATTGCTTTTGAATTCCCAACGGAAACGGTACTTGTTTTCATATGAATTACAGGTTCCCTCTCCTTCCCCGACTTGCACTTCCGTAGCTTTCCCATCAAAAAACACTACTTTATACAAAACACATTTAGTCCAGTAATCAAAAAATCCTCCCCTGAAATCTCTGGTGGACTCTATTGTGGAATAATGCGGAAACAAGGCACAGAAGTTATTTATCTTATCCGCTCCCGGCTGCCATAGAGAAGGTTTTTTTACTCCTGGGATTGTTCCGTAGTCCTCTCCTTCCTTGAGTTCGGCTTTAACGAAGGTAGTGAATTCTGTAATCCTTCGCTTTCTTTCGTCTGCCTGGATTTCGAACTTCGGAATGACAGTCGGGGGTAAAGAGTGTTCCTTTGGCTCAAGACTTCTCTCTTCTATATCTGGCCCTCCTTTTTCGGAAATTACTTCCGGGGTTACATCTACAACATCTTTTCTTTCTTGATCATTCACCATTTTACTTTTCCTCCCTTTGGTTTATTTTCTTCTTTAACCGTGATACATCTTGCCCCTTTCAACACGTAACACTTTGAATGACAGCTTACTAATCTTGAGTGAGGGAGATAGTGAATACATTTATCACATATCCCTTTTGTTGCTTTGCAGCAAACTACTAATTCCATTAATCTTATACCTCTCTTTTTTATCTTAACCGGCGTTTTACCAAGTCAGTATCTCTTTCGTCGATTAAGATTGTTTTCTTCCCCAATCTTTCGAATGGGATTTGGTTTTTCTTAACGATATGCCGGATTTGATTTACCGATACACAAAACTTATTTGCAACTTCTTTTAAAGTTAATTTCACGTTTTACCTCCTATCTTTTCTTTCCCATAATTAGGAAAGGACTTTCTTTGCAATGTCTACTTTAGCTGTAGCTGAGCTTAGCTTGTCTTGTAAAGAGTGTACTTCTTTCTTTAATTCTGCTAATTCTTTTTCTAACTCTTTCTTTGTCATAGCCATTTTCTTATTCACCTCCTTTATAATATTTATTTATGAAAGTTTATATGTGTATATAATATCTGCAATTTTTGAGATATAGTTTCTAATCTATATTTTATTCTTTATTATTTCTCTTTAAGAAATATATAATACGTATTACATCTTTTACAAATAACTTTTTCAGCCTTACCCCAAGGAAGGACACCAGGATGTATATCAAACTCTTTACCACCACAAGTACATTGGTATTTTCCAGATATTATTTTAATTTCCCCATATGGTTTTCTACTTAGCATGCCCCCCCCCGTAAATTGATATTTCCGTTCTCGGCTTTTCCTTATCATAACCAAATTCTATCGGCAAAGATGTTACTACTCGGCTGTTATCTTCTTCGATTATCTGCCCTTTTAAAGCATCGTAAATATTTTTCCCTGAATAATTATCCGTATCGTGTATTCCTCTTGTTTTAAAAAAGTACTTTATTTTTACCCGGACTTTCCCTTTAAAAATTTTAGCTTTGTTTTTGTTTTTCCATTCAAGGATTAACCATTTCCATAAAGTAAGCTCCTCCCTTCTTTTTGTCCAGTGAAGGCGTAATGACTTATTTAGAGAAATAGGAATTGCGTCTATTACTATTGTTATCATTTTTTCCCCTCCTATTTAATATGTTTTCCAAGTATCCGGGTCTGAGGCTTTTATTTTTTCTGTTTCCCATAACCAGTCACAAAAAGCATTTGCACTTGTTACCCATTCTTTTTTCAAGCCTTTCTTTAGTAAAACATCAAATTTTTTCTTAGATACTTTTGCTTCAAGCACTAAAGTTACGTTGGGAGCACTTGTATCTTCCCAGTATATCCTAAACCACGACCAATCACTTGTTTTTACTTCGCGGTATTTCTTCATTTCGTTTCCTCGTAAATAAATATTTCCGTTCTCGGCTTTTCCTTATCATAACCGAATTCTAAACTTGTTACTTTGCTTGATAAATAGTTAATCGCTAATCTCATCTTTCCCCTCCATCCCACTCTTTTCTTGAAATAGCAGAACTATTACGAGGGCACATATCTTCGCCAGTTTTCCTATTTACAGCATCCAGTACGTTTGTGCATATTCCATTTTTATAATCTGGGCAATTTGTAAATTTGCAACCATTCATCTTTAACCTCCTTCCGTTTTATTGGTGTTAACAACTCGTTTCAGTTCGTGACAAAATGTCACCGACTCAGTATTATCGTTTTGCTAACGCCAGCAAAACGTTATGGTTGACCGCAGGATTTTAACCTGCTTAATAAAGACCTCTACCAACATCTTTACCGGTAAACTTCGGACTTTAACCGTTCAGTTCCTCGCTACCTGTGTATTCGCTACACCGCAGTCAACCCTCTTTATTTCCTTCGGATTAAAAAACATTAAACATCACCCCCTTATCAGTATATCTCTTTTCGTAAAACGGGGGAAGATTTTTTGTGGGAAACCTTCTATAATTGACGGCTCCCTCTATTGAAGAAAATATATCTAAAAATTTCTTTCCATTAATAGTTATTATAATCATACTTGTTATCTTATGGAAACAATTTCTTCCGTTTACTTTGTGAAGATAGTACTTCCCGATTAATGGGGGTGGGATATTGTTTGAGTCTATTTCAATTTTCACTAATTCTAATTTTTCTATTAGGTATTTTTGTTTGCTCATTCTTTCCCTCCCGTAAAAATCTTTTCGGCTAATAGCTTTCCCACTTTCCCTCCTTATTCTATAATCCATTTATTGTTAATCCAAATCTTGCCATAATTTTCTTGCATAATATAAACAATATAGAGTTGTTCCAAGGTGTGGAAAATATCAGTTGGGGCATCATCGTTACCATATATTTCATTGATTACCCAATAATGAAAATAATATAATTTATCTTTTGTATTTCCTCCTCTCATCATATCAAATAATTGGTCTTGACGTGGAAGCCAAATTAAATCTCTTTTTTCGCCAGAAGTTTCTGTAAGCATAGGCGTGCTGCCATTACTGCAATTTGTCGCAGAAAATAAAGTAAACATATCTCCTCGTAAAAGATAAATTCTGCTTTCTTGTATTTCCTTTGCTTCTTCGCTCATTTTTACATACTCTTTTAATTTATCCATCTTCTCTCCCCCTTTTTTTCTCCTTCTTCAAAACATACACCTCTTTGCAGTTTTAGCCAGAGCCATAGCTATCGCCAGAGCCATCGCCATAGCCATAGCCATCGCCAGAGCCGTGGCCGTGGCCGGGGCCGTCGCTATCGCCATAGCCAGAAGTTATTATTTTTTCCATATCGGCACATCCTTAATAATTT
>CBDUZB010000143.1:0-4035 GCA_965371605.1 uncultured bacterium | reverse complement strand
ATATTTTTGGAACATTAATTTATGTCTTTGAGGCCCGGGATCCGGGAAAGGTTATTGGTTACAAATCTCCGATGGGGGAGAAAAGGGGATTTGGAATAATTGATAAAGCAGGTAATGCTCCGGATATATTTAATAATCAGGCAGATGAAGAATTAACTGCCAGAACTGATCAGGCGAAAAAAGAATGGCAGGAATTAGAGGAAACATTTCGTTATATACCCCAGGGAATTAACGGAATAGTTTTAAAATATCTTATGGACAATTATAAAGAAGCAGAACGACTGTATAACGCCGGACAAATCAAAGAGGCCTTGTATTACTATAGGTTGGCTAAAATAGCAGGAGATACATGGAAAGACTGGTATTTTGCTGATTTTGGAAAACAATATAATAATATGCCTGAAGAAGGAATAAATTTTAATACCATTACTCATCAGGAAATGGTGGAAGATTACTGGGCGATAATGGATTTTGCTAATGTAGCTTATTCAATGATGGAGGTTAATCAGGTATTAGAAAATGAGGCAGAGGTAGAATGGTGGCAGGAACAAATCGAGGTGGTAGAGATTGCTGTGCCTTCTTATACCAGTATGTGTGTTCAATATCTAACCGCTAATTTTGAAGGTCATAATTATCGGGCGATATTAAAAATGGCTCCGGTGGTAGATAAATTTAAATTTATAGCTAAACAACAAAATGACGAAAAAGGGAAATATATTAAATACGATCCTAACTCGGAAGAAACAAAAAAAAATACGGAGGCAGAAATTAATCGGTATCCCATACTTAACGATTATGCTTATATGCAGTTTCTAATTGTTCAGTCAATGAAAGCAACTATTCCTACACGGGAAGAACGGATGGCAACGATACGGCCGATAGTAAGCGATGTTTTTGAAAATGCTGAATATGCTCAGGTAAAAGATCCTGAAAAAGGAATTTATACCAATGTAATCGCTTGGTTTTTATCTGTAGATCCGGTTTATGTGCCATTGGAATATAGATTATGGCAAGTAAAAAAATATGGATTGGGTCTGGGTCTTTTAACAAGTATATCGGCGATAATCCATTTCATTTTAATGCGCAGCGAGAAAAAAAAGAAAAAGGAATTGCAACCAACTGATTCAGAAATAGACGAAGAATTTAAACAGTTAGTGGATAGAATCGAAGAAGAAATTATTCCAGAACAGGATTTTTCTAAAAACGAAGAGAGCTTGAGGAAAATCGGCAATTCAATAAGAGATTCCTGGTTACCGGAAGATAAAAGGAATGAGTTAATGGTAATAGCGGAAGAACATTATCAAGAGGCTATAGATATAAGAGAGCAAAAAAATGAAAAGGAAATGGATAACTTTAAAAAAGAGATAGATGAAATTTCATCTATAAATACTATTTTCGAATTAAAACGAAAAAACAAAAGTATAATTCATCGGGTAGATACTTCTCCTTTTTTAGATAAAAATCAGAAGATTGAACTTTTAAGCTTGTTAAATAAAGAATTCGTAGTTACTGTTTCTATCGTCGGTGAATTAACCGGAAAGCTTGAAGATGTAATAGATAAAGATTCAAAGGAGAATAGCAAGGTTTTGAAAGGGGATGTAACGGGCCGAAATGTGGCAAGTGAATCACAAAAAGAAAAAATAAATAGTATTATGAACCAATTAGAAGAATTTGATGTTGATTTACCGGCAGGGTTAGGTAAAATCAATATATTCGAAGAAATGAAAGGACTTAATCTTTTTCTTATATCGGCTGAAAAAATAGAAACAAGAGACTTAGTCCTTAATGATGAGCAAATTAATGGTTTATGGATAGATGGGTGGGCTTTTGAGCATCGTTCGGAAAGTGTAATTGCCGGATTAATTGTTGAGGAAGTAATATTGCTGGCCGCAAAAAAAAGAGCCCGAAAACAAGCAAAAAAATGGGAGCAAAGCTTAATAGAAAAAGTTTATAAGGTTGCTTTTATAGAAAGGGAACGGGCGGAAGGAAGGCTTTCCCGGGCAGATAATATTAGTTATGCTGCAGGAATACTTTTCATTACAGTGGGAATTGGTGCTTTATTTTTGGGTGCATTTACAGGAATTGTTCCGGAAATATTAGGGTTTAATCCCGCCTTTGTATTTTTATTAGCATTGGTATTAGGCCTTCATTTCCTCAGGGGGGCTGACCTGGGGAAAAAAGAATTTTCGGGAATTCCTAAAATTTTAGGAAGAATGGCTACCAGCCACATCCCTTATTTTATAGTGGGAACGCTGATTTTTGCGGGTATTTTAGTTTCCTGGTTTCCTCCGCTGGTTACGTTCTTTTATTATTCTTTTTCGCATGTAATAGATTTATCTATCCATTTTCCTTTGTTTCTCCAGATGATGGCTGGATTTACTACCCTTTCTTTAGCGGTTATGTTTGCCAGTACATTCTGGGGAATTGGCCTTGATAAATATATGATGGGTAAAAAAGAGGGGATTGAAAAAGAGGGGATGTTGGGGAAAATAATAAGCAGGATTGAATCGATTCCTTTAATCAGAAAAACCTTAAAAAAGATTGAAAAGGAATGGAATGTTTTTGGTGGAAGCAAAACACCTTTAGGGGTAATTTCCTCCATTGGCCTGGTTTTTGGTATTGTATTTGCTTTTAGTTTGCCTAATATCGTTGCTACGGCGATAGCTGGGAATATTATTTATAGTTTAGGGCTTATTTATTTACTTCCTATTACTATGATTTTATTCTGGTACCCGGCTTATTTCTTATCGAGTAATTTGCAAATATGGTCTTTTAATATTGATGATATAAGGGTAAATAGAAAATTTTATATTTCTCAGGTTCTTACTCTGGAAGAAGTGGGTAAGACCAAAGAAGATCTTACTTCAGTGACCATTAGCGTTCCTATTTTCGGAGAACCAACTAAAACGGTAATAAAACAAACCCTGGATTTGTGTCTTAGCGAACGGGAAAGATATAATAAATTTTGTGAACTTAAAGAGGGTGAAGACCCCAAAATGAATATAGTAATTTGTGATGATATGCCTACAACTGAAACAGGGAATAAATTTGTTGAATTTATGGAGGATCTTGAAGAAAAAATAGGAATTGATAAAAACAATGAGGAAATGCAATTTTTTAAAGGAAAAGATTTTAGTCAAATACGCGATAAAGCAGAAGAAAAATTAAAAAATATAGAAGAAATGATAATAGAAGAAGTGGGAAAAGATGAAAGATTTTTGCTTACTGAAAAAGAAAAAAAAGGAGAAGGGGGTGAATGGTGTAATACTTTAAATGAAACAATTAAAACCTTTAATAAAGACCATGAAAAATATATTAAAAAGAAATATAATGGTAAGGGTATTACTTTTCAGGATTTAGTGATAATAGAGGATACCAAAGAAAATTTAAAAAGCGCGGGAAAATATGAAAGAGTTCAGTTAGTTTCGGAATTTGAAGATTGGGCGAAGACAAACAGAAAGGATAAAGAGATAGGAAGCTATAAAAGTAGAGCGGAGATTTTGTATCGATACAGTTATTTCCGAATGTATGATATTGGAGTTTTGATAAGAGTGCATCCCGTTAAAAGAAAAAACGAAAACGGAGAAGAAGAAGAACTTGCTGAAACTAAAAGGCCCGGGTTATTTAAAAAAGCCGGGGCTATTAATTGGCCTTTAAGAGCGGATGAGCTTATCCGTGAATATAGGGAAAAAGGGATGACTTATGAAGAGGCGCTTAAAAAAGCAAATAGAAGGGTTTCTATGCAGCTTAGATTGGAAAGGGCAATGGAAAAGAGAGAATTTGCCGACGGGTTTGTAATAAATGGCTTAAAAAGGCTTTTTAGCGGGGCAATGAATAAAAAAGAAAGAGTGGAATTCAGGGTAGAAGATATAAGAAAACGGATAAAGGGAATAAGCTATAACGATGCTCTGGTTATGTCCAGAGAGGAACTAATTTCGGAATTCGATATAGAAGTGAAAGATTTTATGAAAAAAAATATTGAAGTGAGTGAGGAGGAGGCGGAAAACGCAGTATTGGAAGAAATAACACATATTA
>CBDUZB010000142.1:0-4036 GCA_965371605.1 uncultured bacterium | reverse complement strand
GCACAAAGTAAAAGACAAATTCCCAACTTCAAACTTCAAAATTCAAAACAGAAATTAAAGACAAGCACAGAAGCACAAAGTTAAAATATAAAGATAAAAAATAGTCCATAGTCCACAGACAGAAACGACAGTTATTAGTTACTAGTTATGAGTTATAAGTTATAAGTTAAAGAAATAAAAAACAAAGACAAAAGACTGCAAATTACGAAAGACAAAGGGTAGTCGCAGGCTTTAGCCTGCGTAATTTATCCATTGAAAACGTAACTTGACAGACAATAAACAAGAGATGACAAATAACAGAAAGTTATAAGTTATGATTTATGAGTTATGAGATAAAAGATAAAAGAATGTAAATGGCAAAAGGTAAATAGTTTATAGCAAAAGAAAAAAGACAATTTTTCCCCTTTGAAAAAGGGGGTTAGGGGGATTTAGGAAAAGGCAGTTGACAGAAAAAGAAATATAGGATAAAAGGGGTTATTAGTGAATATTGTAGTATGTATAAAGCAGGTTCCTGCGACTACGGAAGTGAAAATTAATCCGGAAACCAATACCCTTGTTCGTGAAGGGGTAGAGTCAATTGTTAATCCTTTTGATATGTATGCAGTTGAAGAGGGATTAAGGATTAAGGAAAAAGTAGGGGGTACAGTGACGGTGTTGACCATGGGGCCTCCTCAGGCAGAAACTGCTTTAAAAGAGGCAATATCTCTTGGGTGTGATGAAGCAGTGCTTGTTTCTGACCGTGCTTTTGCCGGTTCGGATACATTAGCTACAGCTTATACCTTAGCCAGAAGTATTAAGAAAATCGACGATTTTGATTTAATTATTTGCGGTAAACAAGCTATAGATGGAGATACTGCACAGGTGGGTCCGGGTATTGCCGAAGAATTAAATATTCCTTGTGTGACCTATGTTAAGAAAATTGAAAAAATAGAAGAAAATATGATTTGTGTAGAAAGAATGATGGAAGAAGGATATGCTGTAATTCAAACACCTATTCCTTGTTTAATTACCGTGGTTAAAGAGATTAATGAGCCCAGACTTCCTTCTTTAAGAGGAATGATGAAAGCGAAGAAAGCTCAAATTACTGTTTTGAATGCAGCGGATATTGCTGCTGAAACCAATAGAATTGGTCAGGTGGGTTCTCCTACTTTAGTAAGTAAGATTTTTGCTCCCCCTTTTAAAGAGGGAGGAGAAATGATTGTAGGTGATGTGGGGGAACAGGTAGAAGAATTAGTGAGGAAATTAAAAGAAACAAAGGTGATCTAATGAGTATAAAAATTTTAGAGGATAAATGTTCGGGTTGTTCTTTATGTGTGAATAGTTGTCCTTTTGGGATGATTAAAGTTGTTTCCAGAGAAGAGATAGGGAAACATCATCCCAGATATAAAAAGATTGCTGTTGTTGATGCGGGATGTAATTTGTGTGGAGCATGTGAAGAGGTGTGTCCTTTAGGTGCGATAGTTATTAAGAAAGAAGAAAAAGAACAGGTGGTGGATTTAAAAGAATATAAAAATATTTGGATTTTTGCCGAGCAGAAAAAAGGAAAAGTACAGGGTGTAGCTTATGAATTGTTAAACGAAGCTTGCCGCTTGTCCGGGCAACTTAAAGAAAAAGTAGCTGCCGTGCTGCTGGGTGAAAATGTAGAAAAAGAAGCTGAGGAATTAATTGCTCATGGAGCGGATATTGTTTATTTGGTTGAACATCCGATACTGAAAGAATTTCAGGATGACCCTTATACTGATATTTTAGTTGATTTGATTGGCAAAGAAAAACCTCAGATTATTCTTCTGGGGGCTACAACCATAGGGCGTTCTTTTGCTTCCCGCATAGCTGCGCGTATACGGACAGGGTTAACTGCGGATTGTACAGGTCTGGAAATAGATGTCCAGGAAAAAATTTTGCTGCAAACCCGGCCGGCTTTTGGTGGAAATATTATGGCCACTATCAAAACTCCATATCATCGTCCGCAAATGGCTACGGTAAGACACAAAGTATTTAAAAAGAAAGCCCGAGACGGAGCAAGGAAGGGAGAAATTATCCGTAAAGTTTATGATGAAAATTCATTTACTTGCCGCACCAAATTATTGGATATGGTAGAAGATTTAACCCAGAAGGTTAATATAGCTGATGCGGATATTATTGTTTCCGGAGGGAGGGGGTTAGGCGACCCCAAAAATTTTAAACTTATTGAAGAATTAGCACAGACGATTGGAGGAGCAGTGGGTGCAAGCCGGGCGGCAGTAGATGCCGGTTGGATTCCTTATTCGCATCAGGTAGGTCAAACGGGCCGCACTGTTTGTCCTAAGATTTATATTGCCTGTGGTATTTCCGGTGCAATTCAGCATTTAGTAGGGATGCAATCTTCCGATATTATCGTTGCCATAAATCGTGACCCCAGTGCTTCTATCTTTAAAGTTGCTACCTATGGTATTGAAGGAGATCTCCTCGAAGTAGTTCCTGCCTTAACTAAAAAATTCAAAGAAATTTTAGGATGAAATAATTTTTGACCGCTTCTGCATTTTATTCCTTAGGATAATAGATATAATTCGGGAAAGAATATTTTTCTTCTTCTTCTTCGAAAATAGTTTCTTTTAAAAAATAGTGTTTTTTTATAATATCATTTAAAGGATTATTAGAAGAAAGAGAATCTAATAGAATAGCTGTATATTCTTTTTCTTTTATTTTTTTCAATAATTCTTTAGGTAAAGGTTTTTTGTTGAATAGTTCAGGCTTGAACCAGTAAATACTGTCTAATAAGGAATAGTAGTGAACATTCATTCTTTTGCCTGCCTTGGTGGAATAAAATCCGTGTTTTGGAATAAAAATATTGCCTTCTATACTTTTTATTTTCTTTATAAACTTTTTTCCTGCGATATAGTTTTGGGTAGAAGGAATAAGAAATTTTGGATTATATGAAAAAAGAGCAAACTGAAATAGAATTGAAAGATAAACAGCGGTTTTAAGAAATAATTTATGAATTTCGGTTTTTGAATTAAAATACGGGTTTAGTTTATTAATGCTTATTCCAAAAGATATTGATGAAAAAACAATTAAAGGGATAAGAGAGTTTCTTACTGCTGCAATGTTAATGCGGGCAGAGAAACTGGCAAAAAATGAGGCGATAAGAGAGAAATCCATTAAGGATAGTTGATATATTTTTTTTCTTTTCCGTAAATGATAGATTAAAGTTGGAATAAGAATGAAGGACAAACAAATCAAATCAATTATAAGAAAGTCAATTATACTTATTTTTGAAATACTATGTTTGGAAGGGACATAAAATATATAATATAAAAACCATCCTTTTGTATTGAAATTTAGTGTCAAAATAATTCCAAGGCAAGTTGCAAATATTGTGGAAAAAAAGAGAAAAAATTTTTTTTTATTGGAAAAATAAAGATAAATCGCACAAGTAAATATAAAAAAAACAGTAAATTGTTTGGTGAAAAAAGCAGCAGATAAAAGTAAACCGGAAGAAACAACTGCTACTGGTCCTTTGTAATACTTTAGGATGTAAATTGATAAAATTATAAGTGCGATAAAAAGACTATCTACCCTTGCTATATCAAACCATGCACAGGTAAATTTATACGAGGCAAAGAAAAGCGATGAACTGATAAAGGCAAGTAAGTTGTTTTTTGTTTCATTTTTTACGATTTTGAATATTAAAAATCCCACCAAAAAAGAAGACAGGACAGAGACAATCCTCGCTGCTGAGAAATTTAATCCGAGTATTTTCATAAAAAAAGCACTTACCCAAAAATACAAAGGAGGATAAATAAGAGGTATAAACTCTGCATTAGGTGCCGGATAAAGAGTTTTACCCTGGAAAACCCTAATACAGTGGTCCATTATTATTCCTTCATAAAGTTCCAATTCAAAAGGATGGGCTATTCGTTTAAAAACCACAAACAGATAGGATAAGAGAAAATAAACCGCAACGATAATTATACTTATTTTCAAAAATTTCAAGATTATTTTATTAATCATTTTTTATGTTTGTATCCTAAACATTTTTCTAAATTATATCTTGCAA
>CBDUZB010000141.1:0-4097 GCA_965371605.1 uncultured bacterium | reverse complement strand
TATTAGTTATGAGTTATAAGTTAAAGACAAAAAGACAAAGACAGGCACAAAGGCACAGAAACTACAGTTATAAGTTATTAGTTATAAGTTAAGAAAATAAAAGCACAGACAAAGACAACTAAGAAGATATTACCCCCCCTCCTCTTAATCTCCTCCCACGAGGGGAGGAGAAACGAAAAAACAGCAAAGCAATCTTTGCAACTACAAACTGCAAAATAAGGACAACAGATAAAAGACAAAGACTAAATCCTAATATCTAAATCCTAAACCCTCCTTACAGACTGGCGGGCAGGCAAATTCAAAATCATAAATTCAAAATCCGCCTTAAAGATTGGCGGACTGTCGCTTTGCTCCAGAAAAATAAAGGTAAAATGTGTTTTGAACGATATAGCAAATTTTTCGCGTAGGGGTGGGCTTGCCCACCCTTTGGACCTTTTGAGCCCCCAATATATCCCCTATAAATTAGCGTTAAAAAAAAGATAAACCCCCGGAATCTTCTAAGAAAGGAATATAGAAAAGTAAAATCTATAACAGGCTAAAATAAAAAACCCTCACTCTTAGATTAAGTGAGGGAAATAAAAACCTATATTTTTCTTCCCTCGAAGGTATTCCTGCTAACAGATGATCGACCGGGCTTGTTTCACTAAATTAATTAATGAAATATTACCGTTGCGGGGCAGCATCCCGAATCTCACGGGAATTTCCTCCACCTATCAGTTAAATTTTTCGTTGGCTGATTATAAACGATTAAGATTGCTTTGTCAATTTTTTTCCAAACACAGTAGTGTCAAGATTTATTCTGACTTTCATTTTTAAGCATATTGTTAAAAAAAACATTCACTTTTTTCGGCGGCCGGACAACAAAAACTATTAAGGTAAATACCGCAATAAATAAGGTAGGTATCTGGATTATCAACGGATTAACATCGGGATAAACCAACTTTTCTATATAATAAACGATAAAAAATGAATCAGGATAAACTGAAGTTTGACTATATTTCATCCGAAGATAGTTTTCAAAAATAGTCACCGGGCAATATTTATCAAGAACATTCAGAGAACCAACGTAGAAAATACCCAACAGGTGTAATGTCCTGAACACCCACCGGTCAAGGAATTTTTTGTTTTTGCTTAAAAAAACAGTGCAAAATGTAAGTACAAATCCTATCAACATAAACACTATCCAAAAAAGATGTACCATTAAAATTATATCAGCGAATATTTTATAAATCATTTTCTCCCTTAATAAACAACAACGGTTTTCTTTTTCCAAACACCAAGCACAACGATTAAAACAATTATAATCTGGCTTAAATAAGGTAATAAATAACCACCCTTTACATAAAAAGTTTTTTTATTTAGTAAAGGAACTTCATAATCAATTATTCCCTCTTTACCCGATTCAATTTGTTCTAAAATATCTCCCCGGGGACTTATAATCATAGAAATCCCAGGGGCAGCAGCTCTTACTAAAAACCGGCCTGTTTCCACTGCCCGAAACAGTATCATCTTTGCATGCTGAATATGCTGAGCTTTGCCCCAATTTGATGCATCTAATGCCGGATTAATCAACACCTCAGCCCCTTTTCTTACCAAATTTACGGTAACATCCTGTAAGTAAAATCATAACATATTCCCACACCAAATGTGCCTATCCGGGTTTTATATGTAGGATAACCGCATCCCGGTTCGCCGTCTTGAAGAAATTGAACAGGATGATGTTTTTGAAATTTTCCGATTATCTCTCCTTGAGGCGAAAATATTAAGGCAATATTGTTAAAAAAATTCTTTTTATCCCTGACTTTAAGAAACTCAACACATCCGAAAATAAAATAGCATCCGGTTTTCTCAATGAAATCCAATATTTTATTTTTTAGTTCAGGATTTTGCATGGGCGAATCAAAAATCGAATATTCGGGAAACACAATAACAGAATCTTTTTTAATTCTATTATTTAATGCCCGAGCCAAACATCCATCAAAGTCTCCTTCAACCTGCACTAACCTGAAAGAAACTTTCTTACTATCATCCAACGTTATAGCCTGCTTGTTTGAATACAAAGCAAACATTATAATCATTATTGAAGTAAAAAATACTATTGTCCTGGTTTTGATGTCTTTGTATTTAAACGATAAGAGCAAAAGCACACCCACACATAAAATAACAGCCGAAACACCATAAACCCCTATATATCTTGCCATCATCAAAAAATACTTATTGTTATACTGTGTATACCCTAATGATAGCCAGCCAAACTTAAGTTTCCACTGTTCACTTTTAAAAAACTCAACAGCCATCCAGATAACCGGTGAAACCATCAGTGCAAATCGATAATTATAATATTTTTGTACTAAACTAAATAATATGGCAAAAATGCCGATAAACACCGCTAAAATACAGTACAGCGACAGGGAAAACAAATTAAAGATAAGAAACAGCCAAAATAAAGAAATGGTGTAAGAGATGAAACCAAAAACAATTCCCATTCTAAAAGAAACAAGAATAGATTTACCTTTTAAAACAATTAATAATGGAATTAAGGAAAAAAAACTAAGCAGGAAATAACCGTATGGCGGTATAGACAAAACAAACAGGCCGCATCCAAAAAGAATAATAAGGAATTCTCTTAAAGTAATTCCCGGATTAAAAAAGTTTGCTATTAGTTTTTTCATTTAAATAAACCGGTAACACCACTCAAGTTTTTATCATGAGTCAAGTATCGTTCCTTTTTATATTCTGCTTTTTTAAACAAAGTCCGGTAAAAGTAAATAAGGCAAGAAATTCTCCTGTTATAAAAAGTTCCCAACGATAACGAAAAGGCATCTGATGAGCAATCACTCGAGGCCAATCCAGCATAAAAGAAACAAAAATAATTAAACCGGAGCAGAATATTAAAAACCAATCGGCTTTATTTAATTTAAGTATATATCCCTTACTATTTAATCCCACTATAATTAAAGCAAAGGTAATCATAGTTAAAGAAACTATTACCGGAGCAAGAACCGGGCCTACCCAGGGGCCGGGGATTAAAAAAAGAATATCTTTGGTAAGTAATGAAGCAGGCCAATTTAAGATTACTTTAAGCCAGAGATAATAGAAAATATCCCAAATTCCAAAACTATAAAGAAAAAAAGCAATTCTCCGGTTAAAAGTTTTACCGGCAAGAAGAGCTAAGCTAACAAGCATAATGATTGTTGCTACTTCCCTGGCTATTTCGGTAAAAAGAAGATTTACGGGAATATCTTTTAGGGGAAAACAAAACCCTTCCGGATAAATAATCTCCCTCAAATAAACAACCACCGCTGCTTCTATAAACCCCATAGCAATGCCAAAAAAGGTAAGGGGAATAAATTTTCGCATAAAACAAACCTCAATAACAACAAAAATCTCTTTTTAAATACCGCCGTTTTACTTACTAAGAATATATTGTTGCCCTCGTGTTTTGTTTTTTTTCAAATCATTCACCGATAATTTTTACTAAAACACGCTTTCTTCTGAGGCCGTCAAATTCACCGTAAAATATCTGCTCCCACGGCCCAAAATCAAGTTTTCCACCGGTTACGGCTACTACTACCTCCCGCCCCATAAAAGTTCTTTTCAAATGAGAGTCGGCATTATCCTCTCCTGTTAAATTATGTTTGTATTTATCTTTTCCGTAAGGGGCTAATTTTTCCAACAGCTCGGAAAAATCCCGGTGTAAACCCCTTTCATCATCATTAATAAAAACACTGGCGGTAATATGCATTGCATTAATTAGACAGAGGCCCTCTTTAATTTTGCTTTTTTTCAAAGCGGATTCAACCTGCGGAGTAATATTAATAAATGCCTGTCTGGTTTGGGTATTAAACCATAATTCTTCTTTGTAACTTTTCATAAGGGCACACTCCTTTCTTTTCAAAAATAATGTCCACAATGTTCAATCTCGCCTCGGCAAAGCCCGGGTAATTTATTCCTGCCTGTGCGGTGCACGCAGACAGGTATATCCGTAATAATTGTGGACTATTTTTTTAAACTCCCAACTTCCAAATTTCCGTCTTAATCAGCCTCAGTGTAGAGGTTCACAATTTCGGTAACAAATCTAAGTGTTTTTTCCTCTC
>CBDUZB010000140.1:0-4107 GCA_965371605.1 uncultured bacterium | reverse complement strand
GGAGACATAGTAGCATTACTTCTTAAAAATTCTCCTTCGTTTATAATTGTCTATTTTGCTATTTTAAAAATAGGGGCAGTAGTCGTTCCTTTAAATGTTTTTTTGCATGAAGAAGAATTAGTTTATATTCTTAATGATTCCAGAGTAATATTTTTAATCAGTGAAAGAGAAGAGTTTGGTGCTGTACTGGGAAAAATTAAATCACAGATAATCAACTTAAAAGAGTTATCTTTTATTGAAAATATTACGCCGGGAGAAAATAAAACTTTACCGGAGGAGGGGATTAGTTCAGAAGAACCGGCAGCAATTCTTTATACTTCAGGAACAACCGGACACCCTAAAGGGGTAGTGTTAACCCATAAGAATTTTATGGCTAATATTAATTCCTGTATAAAGGCAATTCCGGTCAAATGTAAAGATAATTTTTTGTGTTTTCTCCCCATGTTTCATGCTTTTGCCTGGACGGTATGTGTTTTGGTCCCTTTTTCTGTAGGGGCATGTGTAACGGTTCTTTCCGGTGTTAAGCCATTAAAAAGATTTTTTATTACAATTTTTAAAAGGAGAATTACTGTTTTTGTTGCTATCCCTGCTTTATATAATGTTTTGGTAAAAATTCCTTTTGTTTCAATATTATCTTTTCTTATTCCGGTAAGGATATGTATTTCCGGGGCAGATGCTTTGTCCAAAGAGGTCTTAGGCAAATTTGAAAAAAAATTTCGTCGTCCGTTATTAGAAGGATACGGACTTACTGAAGCATCTCCTGTAGTTTCTTTTAATCCTTTAGGAAAACGCAAACCGGGTACTGTGGGACTGCCTTTGCCGGGGATAAAAGTGAGAATAATTGATGATCAAGGGAATAATCTTCCCCGGGGAGAAAAGGGAGAACTTTTGGTGCAGGGGGAGAATGTAATGAAAGGGTATTATGATTTACCTACAGCCACGGAGGAAGCTATTGTTGACGGATGGTTATATACCGGAGATATGGCTTATGAGGATACGGAAGGATATATAAAAATAGTAGGGCGTAAGAAGGATTTAATTATTAATAAAGGATTAAATATTTATCCTCGTGAAATAGAATTGATTTTAGAATCTCATCCGGATATTTTAGAAGCAGCGGTGGTGGGGGTGCGTATTAAAGCAAAAGGGGAGGTTCCTAAGGCATATATTGTTTTGAATAAGGGGGCTGTTGTTAAAAAGAGTGAAATAATTAGGTATTGCCGGAAACGGTTAGCTAAATATAAAATCCCTAATAAAATTGAATTTAGAGAGGGGTTTTTTAAAACATCAACCGGTAAGATTCAAAAAAATAAACTTAAACAAGAAAATGGTTTGATATAATGGTAAAGAAAAAAACAATACGGGAAATGATTGATGAGATATATGATTTTTGCCGAAGAAGAAAATTAGAATCTTATTTTGTGGGAGGTTTTTTAAGGGATTTATTATTGGGTAGAGAAATAAATGACATAGATTTAGTAATAAAAATTACTAAGAAAACTGAATCGGTCGGTAAAATTGCAAGAGAGTTTTCCAACAAAACAAAAGGTTCTCTGGTGCCACTTGATGAAAAAAATGATGTTTATCGCATAGTATATCCCGGGGGGATTTATCTTGATTTTTCCAGGATGAGAGGGAAAAACATAAAAGAGGACTTAAGCATAAGGGATTTTACTATAAATGCGCTTGCTATTCCTGTTGCCGATAGTTTGCATATTTTCAGCGCGGGGAGAGAGATCATTGATTATGGGGGGGGGAAGAGTGATTTAAAAAGAAAAAACGTAAAAATGATTAGTAAAGAAGTATTTGATAAAGACCCTTTACGCTTATTAAGAGCATACCGGCTATCAGCTGTATTGGGTTTTAAAATTGAAAATGTGACCAAGAAATTAATTAAGCAAAAAAGTTTTTTAATTAATAAAGTGGCGGGAGAGAGAGTAAGAGATGAATTTTTTAAAATTCTCGAAATAGATGAAAGTTATCGGCATATTTTTTCTTTAGAAAAAACAGGGCTCTTAATTGAAATTTTTCCGGAAATAGATATTATGAAGAATGCCGTGGACTGTTATTATCATCAACAGGGATTATGGGAGCATTCTTTGGAAACATTAAATTCATTGGAAGAAATTCTCTTAAAACTACCCCTTTTATTTTCCCAAAATTACAATCAGTTGGATAAATACTTAGAAGAGAAAGTTTCAGACAATATTAAAAGGAAAAGCGTTCTTAAGATAGGGGCTATTTTTCATGATATAGGGAAACCGGCCACTTTAAAAATAATTGATGGAAAAGTTCGGTTTTTAGGGCATGAGGCGGAAGGATTTAAATTGGCAAAAAGATTATTGCAAAGGTTAAAACTAAGCAATAGAATGATAAAAATCGTAGAAAAAATAATTTTACACCACATGCGTCCTGGAAATCTGGCGTCGGTTCCTCAATTGACTGATCGGGCAATAAGTCGTTTTTTTACTGAATTAGGAGAAGAAGGAATAGGTGTTTTACTTGTTTCTCTATCTGATCATTATTCATATAGAAAAGTAAAAATAAAAAAAAATGAAATGAAAAAACAATTAATGATTACTTCTAAAATGGTGGAAAGTTTTTATCAAAGGAGAAAAAAAATTTTACCCATGCCGCTTTTAAAAGGGGATGATTTAATGCGTATTTTTGGTTTTTCCGAAGGCCCTCAAATAGGGAAGCTCTTGAAGTTAATAGTGGAAGCACAGGTTGGAGGGGAAATTAAAACCAAAAAGAACGCAATAGATTATGTTAAAGATTTCGTAGAAAAAAAACCTTAAAAAAAATTATTTATATTTTTTGTCATTAACGTTTTTTGTTTATAATCGACGGGTTAAATTTTATCTTGACAAAAAAAACCATTTATGATATACTCCGACACTGGAAAAAAATAAGATTATCTTCCTGCCGTAAAGTCCGCAGAAAGGTCTATTCTTAAAAGCTGATTTTTAAACAAAAGAAAAGTTGGTTTAAAAAGTTGGTTTAAAAAAAAGATTGACAAATTATTTGGAATTGTGGTATAACACACTTCCGAGTAAAATGTTGTATTGCTTTTTTGTTCTTTGAAAAATGTAGGGAAACTAAATTAGAATGCCAGTGGACACTAGGATTTTAAATTTTGGAGAGTTTGATCCTGGCTCAGAGCGAACGCTGGCGGCGCGCTTAACACATGCAAGTCGAACGGTTTAATGTTTTTGATGAGTTGATTAGGTAGCAATACTTAAAATTCTTTGAAGAAATATTGAATAGTGGCAAACGGGTGAGTAACACGCAGATAATCTACCTTTAAGAGGAGGATAACCTGGTGAAAACGAGGCTAATACTCCGTATTATTATTGTTTCTGTGAAGTGATAATGAAAGGTTCATTTTCGGATGAATGCTTAGAGATGAGTCTACGTCCTATCAGCTAGTTGGTAAGGTAATGGCTTACCAAGGCAACGACGGGTAGCCGGCCTGAAAGGGTGATCGGCCACATTGGAACTGCGACACGGTCCAAACTCCTACGGGAGGCAGCAGTGGGGAATTTTCCGCAATGGGCGAAAGCCTGACGGAGCGACGCCGCGTGGAGGATGAAGTCTTTCGAGTTGTAAACTCCTGTCAGGTGGGATGAATTTCTTGCTTGTCAAGAAATGACAGTACCACCAGAGGAAGTCTCGGCTAACTACGTGCCAGCAGCCGCGGTAATACGTAGGAGACAAGCGTTGCTCGGAATTACTAGGCATAAAGAGCGTGTAGGTGGTTGTATAAGTCAAATGTGAAAGCTCATAACTCAATTGTGAGACTGCACTTGAAACTATATGACTTGAGTGGAGGAGAGGGAAGTGGAATTTCCAAAGTAGCGGTGAAATGCTTAGATATTGGAAAGAACACCAGCGGCGAAGGCGACTTCCTGGCCTCAAACTGACACTGAGACGCGAAAGCTAGGGGAGCAAACAGGATTAGATACCCTGGTAGTCCTAGCCGTAAACGATGGGTACTAGGTATGGTAGGTGTTAAATCCTTCCGTGCCGAAGCTAATGCATTAAGTACCCCGCCTGGGGAGTACGACCGCAAGGTTGAAACTCAAAGGAATTGACGGGGGCCCGCAC
>CBDUZB010000139.1:0-4117 GCA_965371605.1 uncultured bacterium | reverse complement strand
AAAGCAAAGGGAGGTGGAAAAAGAAAATGAAAAAACAAACAAGCAAAAAAGGATTATTTAAAGAAATTTTAAAAAAATTTAATCGAAAAGGAAAGGAGGAAGAAATAATGAAGAAAATCAGTAAAATAAGTTTAATCTGTCTATCAGTCTTAAGTTTGATAGTTGTAAGCGGAGTATTCGCCCGGGATTATGATTTGGTTAACGAATACCGCAGGGAAATTCGCCTGAGCAATGAAAGAGCATCAACTCAACGCAGCATTACAGATGAAACAAGAACCGCAGAATACGAAACAGGTAAAACCATTAAGGATATCAATGGTTATGAAGTCCGAATGGAACAGTACATCAAAAGAACAGGGCTTGCACCTAACCAGTACAAATTAACCGTACTCAATTACAGGGATACTTTACTTACTGAAGGCTATTCCTTAAAGACCTTTAATAAGGACATACCTGATAATTTAGGGGATTTATACGGTAAAATGAGCGGAATAGGCCAGGCACCGGAATATTACCATACCGATGTAGAAACCAGAGTATCTAATCCTGAAGGTGACAGCTGGCAGTACAATTTAGAAGGGGGATTCCTCTACGAATACGCTACAGACGGTAGTTGTAAAGTTCTTTATAGGGTAGAACAAACATCAGTCAATGATATTCCCAAAATAAGAATGGAAAGAGAAGATTATGATTTTCATTGCGAAGGAAACCAAAGCTGGCATTTACCTAATTCTGATAAATCGGGAGAATTGCTTGAATTCTATAATGAAAAAACCGGTGTTTTTAACATGGATGCAGCACCAGTTATATCGTTCGAACCAGGTAACCCCGAAGCCAACTGGAGCGAAACGATAGTCTTTGCCGACAATACATCTATCTCTCATACACGCCATTGGATTAATGACGACGGAGAACCTCTCACCTGGAGAAAATTAGCCGGTGAAGGATTGACCCATGATAACTGGCAGGAGGAAATCAGTAGGTGGAATAAAGAACACGTCTTCGGAGCAACTGAGTTTGGCGGGAGAACCATTGATATCGTCTGGTCACCGCACAGTTTAGCTCTGGAAGTACTCAATACTCCACCGAAAAAAGAAGAAGAATGAAATTAGTAGTCGTTCAATTTATTGAGCCATAGATGAAAAGGTCCAAAGTACACAGAGGGGAAACGAAAAATTTCCCCTCTGCATCTGTTTTATCTTGACAATTACTTTTGCTATTTGTTAAACTTACTGACGGTATTACAATAATACCTCATACATTCGATAAGCTCAGTACAAATTCATGAGGCAATTACGGAAAAAATCGGAAATTTTACGCAGGCTACTTGTCCGCCAGTCTGTTTGGAGGAAAGCCTGCGGCTACCAAAAAGAAAATCATATACGGTCCGGAAAGCAAAAATCTATTGCTCTTTAAAAACATTATAGATTCCACATCAAGTGCCTCAGTGTAAGTGTTCAGTATTTTGGTAATGATAACAGTTCTTGATAGAAATTTGGCATTTCTTTTGTTTCTCCTCCCCTTGTGGGAGGAGATTAAGAGGAGGGGAAGCAATTAATATTTTCACCCTCACCTTAGTCCTCTCCCTTCAAGGGAGAGGAAAAAACACTTAGATTTGTTACCAAAATTGTGAACCTCTACACTCAGGCGGACTGGCGGACAAGCAGGCATAATACTGCATTTTGCAAAAATCTCACTAACTAAACAAAGGGGGAATACTTGAAAGTGTTTAAAAATAAAATTACTGTCGGTTTATTTGTTTATTTTTTTGTTTATTTTTTTGTTTTTTCTTTTTTCTTTTTTATATCGGCTGAAGCCAAAATAGAAATCGTTCCTTTGCTTGATTTAAAAGTAGGTGGAGGAAATTCTTATTTTGAAGAGGAATCCAGTTCATTCGGCGGTAACTTCAGTTTGGATTTAGTTCCGGCAATAAGGTTTGGCAGAACAACTACCCTGCTTCCCCGCTATAGTGCCTATTATTCAGGATACAGATTAGCTATGGAAATAGAAGATGAAGAAAGCCTCTATCAACAATCCTTCGACCATACCCTCTCTCTTAAACTAATCCAGGAAATTTTTCCGGATTTTAAATTCAGGGCGGAATGCGGCCAGGATACGGAACTACTCAAAGAAAGCAAGGACGAGTCATGGGGTGATGGATTATATGACTATGACAGTCCTTATACTAATTTCGAGTTAGAAAAAAAATTCCCCATAGGAAACGGCTCTTCATTTCTTCTCGGAGGAGGAATGAGATTCTATAATATTACTTATCCCAACTATCAATCCTTAGCCAGTGAAATAGGTCTGGAATTAATGGGAAAAAATGTTCTGGATAATAAAAGTGCGGATGTTTTTATTAATGGTGAAATCTTTTGGAATTCAAAATATTTCACTCACTGGAAATTTACACACACCAGAAGTGATTATGACGACCAAAAAATAATTACTAGTTCCGCAGAATATTCCGATGAAAAAAGAAACGACCGGATTAACAATTTTGCTATCGGTTTAAATTTTAATCCGGACAGAAAATACTATCTTGGTTTTGAAGAAGACGGATATTACAAAATATATTCGGGAATAGACCTGGTCTTTAAAAAGAAAACTTCCAACCAAAACCATTTTGACACCGAGTTTCTAATGTTTATCCCCCATTTCTACAGCTATAATCAAGTAAAACTTATCCCGTCTGTCACCTTTAAATTTATCCCCGGTAACACCAATATCACCTTAGGTTGTAACTTTTCGTATAAAAATTATCCCGATAGATTAGCTCAAAATGCTCTCGGTCAATACACCGATGACGAACTTCGTTCTCAATCAAACAGCATAATGCTAAATCTTTCTTCTCCCATTAATGAACGAATTTATATGGACTTAGGATGTAGTTATAAAAAAACATCTTCTAATATGAAATACGAAACTTTTTATCAGTATAATTATTCTACCGCTGATTATTCAATGGGAATTAGCTATCGGTATTAAATAAACGTTAAAAAATGAAAAAAACAACTTTATCCTTATTATTATCAATTCTGATTTTTAATTTGCTTTCTTTGCTGCCTTTGGAAGCAAGCAATTTGATTTCCATTATCAACCCTCTTGCTATTAGTACCGAAGACGCAGAACAAATCGTAGAAGGAAAGGTAGAAGAATCTTTTATCTCCCGTTTAAAACTTTCGGTAGAACCCTTCCTGCCCCGAAAAGGTGAAAAACAAAAATCAGTTATTATTGATGTTAAAAAAGGAATTTTCAGGGAAAACATTATTCTCTTTCCCGGATTAAACATTATCAGTGTTTCCACTTTAAGCGGGAAACACAAGCAAAGTAAAGCAATATTTCTAATTACCCATAAAAAAGAAAATCAATTTCAGACCCCCATAGAGCAATGGGGAACTAATTCCCCTATTGTATTTACTGCCCCACAAACCCTAAAAACAAATAAACCCAAAGTTTTTATTAAAGGGGTAATCACCAAACCAGAAATTAAAACAATAAAAATTATGGCAATCAACACTATGGATTTTTTAACCAGTAAAGCAATATCTTCCTCCCGGGAAGAAAAAATTGATTATCAGGAAGTTAAAATTAAAAACCTGCAATTTGATTTTCCTGTTACCCTGACTGAAGGACTGAATATAATTATTGCTCGTCCCAGCCTGCTTTCCACTGAAACAATTGCTCCAACTACTATCAAAATAAAAACCCTTATCTATGAAAAGATCTCTTCACAAATCTTATTAGATGAACCTCAAATGCAAAATGGAATCCTGATTATAAAAGGGAAAGTAACAGATCCTGCAGTTAAAAAAGTGCTGATCAATGTTTCTGCTTTAGTTAAAGAGGAAATTCGCCCGGGAATACATCCTAAAACACTGATTAATAAAAAGGTCAAAGTAAACAACAAAGGCAACTTTACACTCAAATTACCGCTGGAAAAAAAAGGACTTTATACAATTAAATCCCCTCCTACTATCAATGTGTGGGCGAACGGAAATAACGCTACAAAAACCATCCTAAAATGGTAAAAAAGAGAAAATATAGGTTTTAAATAAAAAAAATCTCTAAAAAAAATAGAGATTTTTAAAATCAGACAAAAATTTATTTTTATAAA
>CBDUZB010000138.1:0-4138 GCA_965371605.1 uncultured bacterium | reverse complement strand
AGACAAAAGATAAAAACAAAAGACAAAGACAGGCACAAAGGCATCAAGGCACAGAGGCACAAAGTTAAAAGAAAAAGACCGTTGAGAGACAGTTGAATTTGGGAATTTGAAGTTTGAAGTGTTGGTTAGATTGAGTAAGGGGAATGGATTATGCAGAAAAAAAGATTAGGAAACACAGAACTTTATTTGTCTAATATTGGTTTGGGAACCTGGGCTTTAGGTGGAGGAGGGTATGCTTATGGCTGGGGTCCGCAGGATGATAAAGAGTCGATTGCTACTATTTGGAGTGCTTTGGATTTAGGAATAAACTGGATAGATACGGCTCCTGTATATGGCTTAGGGCATGCAGAAGAAGTTGTTGGTAAAGCACTGAAAGGGCACAAAGAAGTATTAATCGCCAGTAAATGTGGTTTGGTTTGGAATGAAAAAAGAAAACTTTCCGGATGTTTAAAACGGGCAAGTATCAGACAGGAAATAGAAGCAAGCTTAAAACGGCTTAAAAGAGAAGTAATAGATCTTTATCAAATTCACTGGCCTGATCCGGATGAAGATATAGAAGAGGCATGGAGTTTTATGATGGATTTGATAAAAGAAGGAAAAATACGTTATGCCGGTGTATCTAATTTTGATTTGCAACAATTAAAAAGAGTGCAGTATATTCGACCCATAACATCGTTACAACCTCTTTATAATATGTTGATGCGTGATATTGAAGGGGAAATTCTGGATTATTGTGCGGATAATCATATAGGGGTGATTGTATACAGTCCTTTGCAGTCGGGTTTACTTAGCGGTAAATTTTCTCCGGATAAAATAGCTAATTTACCTAACGATGATTGGAGGAAAAAAAAGAATTCCCATTTTCAGGAACCGGAATTGAGTTTAAACATTAAATTATTGGAGAGTTTAAAGCCTTTGATTAAAAAAAATGGCAGAACTATGGCTCAAATGGCTATAGCCTGGACCCTCCGGCGTCCGGAGGTAACTGCGGCTATTGTCGGAGCACGGCATCCGGCTCAAATCAAAGAAACTGTTGTTGCCGGAGAGAAAGTACTTTCTCCGGAAGAAATTGATTATATAGAAGCATTACTTAAAGAAAGGAATAAAACAATAAAAAAGGAGATAATTCAATAATGAAATACAAGAAAAATAAAATAAAGAAGGAATATAAAGAAATTCTTACTTTGACCGGGAAATATTTAGAACAAAAAAAAGAGCAGGGGGAAAGGCAGGTTTATTTAAGTAAGAATATTGAATTTTCTAAAAAAAATAAATCTTCGGCTACGCCGGAAAATCTTTTAGCAAAATTAGAAAAAAAATTAAAAAATTGCCGGAACTGTAATTTAGGTAAAAGTAGAACTAATTTAGTTTTCGGAGCGGGAAATCCGAGTGCCTGGCTGATGTTTGTTGGAGAAGGGCCCGGACATGACGAAGATATGAAGGGGCTTCCTTTTATTGGCAGGGCAGGTAAACTTTTAACTAATATCATCGAGGCAATGAAAATGAAAAGGGAAGATGTATATATCGCTAATATTGTTAAGTGTCATCCGATGGTCGAACCTGATCAGCCTCAAAAAAGGGGTAACGACCGTCCTCCCCGTCCGGAAGAAATTGCCCAATGTAAGCCGTTTTTATTAAAACAAATAGAAATTATAAAACCGGAAGTTATTTGTACTTTAGGGACCCATGCTACCCAGTCGCTTTTGGAAATAACCACTCCGATTGGTGTTTTAAGGGGTAAATTTTGCTCTTTTGGAAATTGTAAATTAATGCCCACCTATCATCCTGCAGCATTATTACGCAATTCTAATTTGAAAAAATTCGTTTGGGAAGATATGAAAAAAATAATGAAAGAACATAGTAAAAACTAAAAAACATTAAGTACTAATTTCTTTCAGAGGCGGTAAGCAATTCAGAGAGGAAATTAGAATTTTAAAAGTATTCTATAAAAACATGTTGAAGAAAGAGTTTAATAAATATGGAAGAAAAAAAAATAATTAACATTATTTTATCTGCTCCTTTGGAAAAAACCTTTTGTTATGCTGTGCCGCAGGATATGACTGAAAAGGTAGAAGTGGGAATGAGAGTGGTAGTTCCTTTTGGTAAACGCGAAGTGGAAGGTTATGTGTTAAATTTTGTCGGGCAGTCGGAAGTTAAAGAGTTTGATTTTAAGAAGGATAGATTAAAAAGCATTTTAAGGCTCGTAGATAAACAATCAGTGTTGTCGGATGAATTTTTTGCTTTAGGACGGTGGATTGCTGATTATTATGCCTGTTCATGGGGAGAGGCATTAAGTGCAATTGTTCCTCCCCGATGTAGCGGAAAAAAGAGAAGAGTGCATAGAAAAGAAAAAAAAGATGTAGTTTCCAGGAAGTCTTTTTTTATACCTATGCCTCAGCAGGAAAATATTCTTAAACCGATTAGAAAATGCATTGACAAAGGCAATTATAAAACTTTTTTATTGCATGGAATAAGTGATAGCGGAAAAACGGAGGTTTATCTTCAGGCAATTGCGCAAGTTTTGCAAAAGGGAAAACAGGCTTTATTTCTTGTACCGGAAATATCCCTTACCCCGCAGGTAATTCAACAGTTTTGTGAACGATTTGGAGAAGAAGTAGGAATTTGGCACAGTCATCTTTCCTTGCGGGAAAGATATGATACATGGGAAGCAGTTTGTCGGGGAGATATTAAAGTGTTGATTGGAACCCGTTCGGTTGTGTTTGCCCCCTTTCCTGATTTAGGAATAATAATAATTGATGAAGAACACGAAACTTCTTTTAAACAAGAAAAAAAACCGATGTATCATGCCCGGGAGGTGGCTATTTTTCGTGCCCGATGGAAGAAGGCGGTATTGATTTTAGGTTCTGCGACACCGTCTTTAGAATCTTATTACCGGGCCAAACAAGAGGAATTTCATCTAATTTATTTGGAACACCGTATAGAAGAAAGAAAAAAACCCTTGGTAAGAATAGTGGATATGGCTAAGGAATTGAGAAGAAATAACCGTAAAATTCTTTCGGGAGAATTACAGGCGGATATTTCTGAGCAAATAAAAGAATCCAGGCAAGTTATTTTATTTATGAACCGGCGTGGTTATTTTACCACTAATTTTTGCCGTAGTTGTGGTTATGTTTTGCGTTGTCCGCGGTGTAGTGTTGCTATGGTGTACCATTTAAAACAGGATGGGATGATTTGTCATTATTGCAATCATAAGGAAAAGGAGCCGTCTTTATGTCCCGAATGCGGAAGTAAATATATGCGTAAATTCGGATATGGAACGGAAAAAATAGAAGAAGTGGTAAAAAAAATGTTTCCGTCTAAAAAAATCCTTCGACTGGATTCAGATACCGCTTATAAAAAGAATACTTATCAAAAGATGTTTTCTTTATTTAAAAAAGGCAGAATAGATATTTTAATCGGGACACAAATGATTGTTAAAGGGTTTGATTTTCCTCAGGTTACTCTGGTTGGGGTAGTACTTGCCGATACAACCCTTTATCTTCCCAGTTTTCGTTCGGCGGAGATGACTTTTTCTTTGCTTACCCAGGTGGCCGGGCGGGCAGGCAGGGGAAATGTTCCGGGTAAAGTAATTATTCAAACCTATAATCCGCAGCATTATAGTATTCAGGCAGCAGGGAAGTTGGATTATATCTCTTTTTATGAGCAGGAAGTTAAATTTAGAAAGAATCTTGGTTATCCACCTTTTAAACACTTGATAAATTTGGTAGTAAGGGGAAAGAATGTTGATAGAGTGGAGAAAGAAATAGAAAATCTTAAATTTTCCTTGAAAGTGTGGATCAAAAGAGCGGGGTTAAATTTTATTATGTTGGGCCCAACGCCTGCACCTCGGGCTAAATTGTCGGGAAAATTTCGTTGGCAGATTTTAATAAAAATCGATAAAGAAGAAATGGCAAAACTTGTTTCTTTGTTGCGTCTTTACAAATGTGGAGGAGGATTATATTTAAGTATTGATGTTGACCCAATGAATGTGTTATAAAGAAAAAAATAAAGAAAAAGACAGGCACAGAAACTACAGTTATAAGTTATTAGTTACTAGTTATAAGTTAACTACAAAAAAAGACAAAAGACAGGCACAGAAACTACAGTTATAAGTTATTAGTTACTAGTTATAAGTTAA
>CBDUZB010000137.1:0-4144 GCA_965371605.1 uncultured bacterium | reverse complement strand
ATCTTTTATTTTTTTGTCTTTATCTATGGACTGTCGACTATGGACTATGGACTGTCTTTCTGTTTATCCTACAGAAAGCCATTTTAAATTAGAACCAAATCTCTCCGAGAGAGCATTATTTATTTTGCTATAGTCGGAATTGGTTAAATTTTCTCGTTCTAATGCTTTAAAAGCAATTTCACGCGTTTTTTCTATAATTTCAAAATCAGTAATAATATTTCCTATTTTTAACTCCGGTAACCCGTGTTGTTGCGTGCCAAAAAATTCCCCCGGCCCCCGCAGGCGTAAATCTTCCTCGGCAATTTTAAATCCATCAGCAGTAGCCATCATAACTTCTTTTCTTTTTCTTGCTTCAAATGTTTTAAACTCACCGACAAGAATGCAATACGAAGTATGTTTTCCCCGACCAACTCTTCCCCGCAATTGATGAAGAGTGGATAACCCAAAACGATTACTGTTTTCTATTACCATTACCGTAGCGTTGCTCACATCTATTCCCACTTCAATTATCGAAGTAGTAACCAATATATCCAGTTCTTTTCCCACAAACTTTTCCATCACTATTTTCTTTTCCTGCTTCTTCATTTGTCCGTGCAAAATACCCACTTTATAATCAGGAAAAATTTCATTCTTTAATTTTTCAAGCATTTTCACTGCTGCCTTTATCTGAAGACTATCACTTTCATCTACTAAGGGATAAACAATATAGCATTGTCTTCCTTTTTTTACTTCCTCCGATACTTTTTTATAAGCTTGTTTATCTTTCATCCATTGAGTAATAATTTCTCCCCGTCCTTTCGGACATTCTGATATCGTGGATACATCCAGGTCTCCATAAACAGTTAATGCCAGAGTCCGTGGGATCGGCGTTGCGGTCATTACTAAAACATCGGGATTTAAACCTTTATTCCGTAACAAAGCACGTTGATTTACTCCAAACTTATGCTGTTCATCAATCACCACTAATCCTAACCGGGCAAAATCTATTCCTTCCTGAATAAGGCTGTGGGTTCCGATGATAATATCTATCTCGCCTTCTTTTAGTTTCCGGCAAATTCTTTTCTTTTCCCGTTTAGCCATTCCTCCCGCCAACAAATCTACTTTGATTTTTAAAGAGGCAAACATTTTCTCTACATTTATATAGTGCTGCATTGCCAGTATTTCCGTAGGAACCATTATTACCCCTTGCCTACCATTTTCCACAGCTAACAGGAGAGCCGCCAGAGCAACCACTGTTTTACCGCTTCCCACATCCCCTTGCAAGAGCCTATTCATCGGATGTATGCTTTGCATATCCGAAAAAATTTCATTAATTACTTTTTTTTGCGCCGGAGTAAAATCAAAAGGAAGGGTCTGACGAAAAGGAGTAAGTAATGTGCGTTTTAAGCGGCAGGTAAAAGATTTTTTTTTCTTTTTTATCCCTTTTTTCTTAAAAGCC
This sequence comes from uncultured bacterium, assembly GCA_965371605.1. Classification (GTDB taxonomy): domain Bacteria; phylum CBDUZB01; class JAGLHV01; order JAGLHV01; family JAGLHV01; genus JAGLHV01. The sequence goes on along the minus strand of CBDUZB010000137.1, from coordinate 2,706 downwards.
AATGCCAGCTGAAAAAGAAAAAATTCATCAAAAATAAGCCTCCGGGAAGCTTTTCTCTTTTCTTCCCAATTCCCGGGAAAATGAATTTTTTTTATTGCCCAAATATAATCACAAAGATTTGCTTCGTTTTTAATTATATCAGGCAACATATCCTGAAAACTATCCGCATACTTATCTAATGTTTTTTTTATCAAACTACGTAAAAATTTTATATTTAATCCTTTGGTTAGTCCATATATGGGAACAATTCGTTTGGTATGAATAAGATCGCTATCGGAACCGTCTAAAATTTCATAAGTAAAATTACTGGTTTCCAACCGGGTAGATATCCGCTCAAACTTCCCATGCAAAACAACATTAATCCCCTTTTTAAGAATATCGGCTAAATACATTTGATTAAAACAAACAAGAACGACTTCTTCGCTGTTATCGGTCAGGAAAATTTTTAGAATACCGTTTCTTTTCCCGGTGTAAATTATTTTCTGGTTTACGACCTGAGCTTGAATGCCGGTTTCTTCCCCATCCTGAACCTGAGAAATTTTCTTCAACTGCCGCCTATCATCGTACTCCTTAGGAAAATAAGTAATCAAATCATTAACTGTTATTACTCCCAAATTCTCTAACAATTTCGCCTTTCGCGGCCCAACCCCTTTTAAATACTGCACATTACTCTTAAACATCATCTTTACTCACTTTATAAATTAAAGCAATCCTCTCCAGCTGAAATTATCTTCCGATCGTAAATTTAAAAACAAAAATTTCAGTTTATTTTAACATAATCAGCGACATCATTCGGTTTTTATCTTTATCCCGTCGATAAGAAAAAAAATGTTCCTTTTGATGAACGGTACACATATCACACATTGAAATATTTTCTTTCTTTATCCCTAATTCTATTAATTCTCGTTTAACTACTTTACCTAAATCCAGGCTCCAGGAAGAAGAGGTTTTTTTTTCTCCGTCTTTTCTATTAAACTTGTCCATAACTTCTTTTCCCACCGTAAAACAACAATTCCTGATGTGCGGACCTATTCCCACACAGCAATTCCCCATCTCACTATTATAACAATCTTTCATCATCGACAAACCTTTATCGATAATATTTAGCGAAAGGCCTCTCCATCCACAATGCAGCAAACCTACTGCACGATTTACAGGGTCTATTATAAACAACGGCAGGCAATCAGCGGTAAAAATAGCTAAAGGAATAAACCGGCGGTTGGTAACCAAACCATCTATGCCTTTTATGCAGTTATCTTCTTTTTCGTTCTTTACTACAAAAACTTCATTATTATGAACTTGTTCTCCGTAAACTAAATTTTTAATATCCAAATTAATTGTCTTAGCAAGAAGATTTCTTTGCTCTAATTCCCGCATATTCCCAAAATTCCGCGTAGTTACAAAAAGCCGGAGATTATATTTTTCACTTATATCTTCTTCACAAATCAAACCATCTTTAATTTTCCAAACCATATTATTTAAAAACCTATCTTTATTTATTTTACGTTCCCCGGGTAATACCTTTAATTTGTAAAACCAATTCTTCCGGATTAGTAGCCGCAGCAAGAACATCTTCCAGATTTACCAACCCTTTATTATACATTTGCAATAAAGATTGAGTAAAGGTTTGCATACCATAATACCCCCCCTGCTCCATTGCCTGTGTTATCGCTGAAAGATCATTATCTTCTATTAATTTTTTAACCAAAGAAGTAACAACCAAAACTTCAACTGCCGGAATACGCCCTTGTTTATTAGCAAAAGGAAGTAGTCTTTGACAAATCACTCCTTTCAGGGTATCGGCTAATTGAAGGCGGATTTGATTCTGGTGATGAGGAGGAAAAAGATCTATAATCCGGGTAACCGTCTGTATGGCATTAACCGTGTGCAACGTTGATAAAACCAAATGCCCGGTCTGGGCAGCAGTTAACGCTGCTGCCATTGTTTCCAAATCTCTCATTTCCCCAATTAATATAGCATCCGGATCCTGACGAACAACCCGCTTTAGCGCATGAGAAAAATCCAGCGTATCCAATCCTATTTCCCTCTGGCTAATAAAACTATTTTTATCTTTATATAGAAATTCAATCGGATCTTCTATCGTCACAATATGACAGGATTTAGTCATATTAATATAGTCAATCATACTAGCCAGAGTAGTAGATTTACCACATCCGGTAGCCCCGGTAACTAAAATTAATCCTCTGGAATTATCGGATAATTTTTTTAATACCTCCGGTAAATACAAATCCTGAAATTCAAGAATTTTTGTTGGTACTAAACGAATGGCCAAACTTATTGAACCTCTTTGCCGAAAAACATTTACTCTAAATCTCCCTAAACCCATTAAACTATACGAAATATCACAGGAATAATTCTCTTCAAATGTATTCTTTTGTCTTTCATCCATTAAATCGTAAGCAAACTTTTCTGTTTCTGCTACCGAAAGAGAAGGAAATTTAGAGATAACCAGTTTTCCGTTAAGACGGAATATAGGTTGACATCCAGCCCGCAAATGCAAGTCCGATGCCTTCTGAGCAACCATTTCTTTAAGTACTTCATTAAATAACCCGGCCATAACATACCCCTTTAATAATATTTTTATCTTCACAAAACTACTTTGTGAGACACACTCCAATGAATACTTTTTTATTCAAGTTCTTTTTGTTTTCTGTAATATTATTTTAATCTCTTACTTTTTCTTCT
>CBDUZB010000136.1:0-4242 GCA_965371605.1 uncultured bacterium | reverse complement strand
AAACTAAATGTCAAATACTTTTGACATTATAACAAAGAAAGGGAGGAAGGAAAAATGAAAGTATATCGTTGTTGTGTATGTGGAGAAGTTTATATTGGAGGGGAAAAACCAGAAAGTTGTCCCTTTTGCGGGGCACACGAGGGATATTTTGTTTTAGATAGAGAATGGAAATTAATACATAGTGAAACTTTGTCTGAAATAAGTAAAGAAAATTTAAAGAAGGCATTAGATTTGGAAATAAACAACACTAATTTTTACAAGGCCGCTTCGGAAAAAAGTAAAGATGTACATTTTTCCAGTATGTTTAAAGGTTTATCCAAAGTGGAAAGGGAACATGCCTCAACTATCTGTAAACATCTTAGGATAGCCAAACCGGAATCAAGTGTAGGAGCGGATAAGGCCGTTGATTCTGATAGGGCAAATATGGAAGAAGCTAATAAAAGGGAAAGAAGTGCGGTTAAATTTTATGGGGAAGCAATTAATCAGGCACCGGAAGAAGGCATTAAAGATTTTTTTAAAGCATTAATGCAGATAGAATCAGACCATATAGCTTTAACCGACTAAAAATAATTTAATAGGGAGGAAAGAAGATGACTAAATTAAGAGAGCTTTACCGTTGTAATATTTGTGGAAATGTTGTGGAAATAACCCATGAAGGAGCACCGGCACTAGTGTGTTGTAACCAGCCCATGATAAAATTAGAAGCCAAGACCGAAGATACCGGAAGCGAAAAACATGTTCCGGTAGTAGAAGAAGGCAATGGTGGTACCACTATAAAAGTGGGAAGTATTGCCCATCCTATGGAAGAAAAACACTATATCAAATTTATTGAAGTTCTGACTAAAGATGAAGTTTTGCGGATAGAATTAAAACCCGGACAAAGTCCGGAAGTAGAATGTTGTGTACCAAAAACGGATATAGTAGAAGTACGGGAATTCTGTACTGTACACGGTCTATGGAAAAATAAATAAAAGAGGGGGTATGAAAAAATGAAAGTAGAAAAGTTTATCAATACTTGTGTTGAAAATGGTTACCACTGGTATCAGGGAGAACATGAAGGTAAAGACGGTTATTTTGTCGGGAGCGAAGAATTAAACACTGTTGCCCATTTTCTTAGTGAAGCAATCCAACAAAATGATTGGTCAATTTTGGAAAACCAGATAACCCAGGGTAAAAAAGTTCATCATGTTTCCCGAGTGGTAGGTTATTTTTCACGTATTGAGAACTGGAATAAAAGTAAGCATGGGGAGTTGAAAGACCGGAATAAAGGTAATTATGGAATAAAATAGGAAGAATATGAGTAAGTCTAAAAAAATATAGTTTATTAAAGGAGGAATTTAAAATGGGACATGTAAAAGGAACAAAAACAGAAAAAAATCTTTTGGCATCTTTTGCCGGGGAATCACAAGCAAGAAACCGTTATACTTATTTTTCTTCTGTCGCCAGAAAAGCAGGATATGAACAAATAGCAGAGATATTCTTAGAAACTGCGGACAATGAAAAAGAACATGCTAAAAGATTTTTTAAATTCCTGGAAGGCGGGGAAATAAAAATTGTAGCAAGCTATCCTGCCGGAGTTATTGGTGATACACTATCTAATCTGGAAGCTGCCGAAGCAGGGGAAAATATGGAATGGACCAAACTTTATAAAGAAGCGGAAAAAACTGCCCGAGAGGAAGGATTTGAAGAAATAGCTGATTTATTTAAAGAAATAGCTGAAGTAGAAGAAGAGCATGAAAAACGCTACCGAAGATTAATTAAAAATATAAAAGAAGGCAAGGTATTTAAAAGAGATACCGTAGTTAACTGGAAATGCCGTAATTGTGGTTATGTCCACGAAGGAAAAGAAGCGCCTCAACTGTGCCCGGCTTGTGCACATCCGCAAAGTTATTATGAATTATTCTGCGAGAATTATTAAGATAACCGTTCCTTAAAAGGCAAAGCACGAAAAAAGATGAAAGAAAAGAAAAAAAGGATTATAGATAAAGGGGATATTTTTCATAGGCAGAGTAAATAAAACAATGATTTTTAACATTACCTTTTGAAGAGAGAAGATAAAAAAATGAATTCGGAGATAACCTTAATAATAAATGGGCAAAGGGTTGAAATTGCCGAGAGTAGTACAATTTTAGAAGCAGCTAAAAAAATCGGGATAATTATTCCTACCCTGTGTTATCACCCCGATCTTGAGGTGAAAGGAACATGCCGTATTTGCCTGGTAGAAATAAAGGGGAGAGAGCATTTAGAGTGTGCCTGTACTACTCTTGTTGAGGAAGGACTGGAAGTATTTACCCACACGGAAAGAGTCCTTAAAGCACGGCGTATGAATTTAGAATTGATACTGTCTTCTCATCCCACAGATTGTCTTGTTTGTATTAAAAATGGGAATTGTCAATTACAGGATTTGGCTATTCAGTTAGGTGTTAGAGAAGAACTTCGGTTTTTCCATAAGCTAAAAAAAGGACATCGGGATAATTCCTCTGTAGCGTTAAACATTGATTCGCAAAAATGTATCGCTTGCGAAAGATGTGTCTACATTTGCAGCGAAATTCAAAAAGTAAATGCCTTGGCAATGTTTGAGAGAGGTTCTGAAATTTATGCTGCTGCAAAACCGGATTTATTTCATAGCCCTTGTGTCAAGTGCGGGCAATGCACCTCCTATTGTCCTACAGGAGCTATTTATGAAGAAGAACATACCCAGGAGGTATGGGAAGCACTTAACGACCCGGAAACTATTGTAGTTTCACAAATTGCCCCTTCGGTGAGGGTTGCCCTGGGGGAAGAATTTGGTTTGCCCCCGGGAACTTCTATTACTGAAAAAATTTATAGCGCACTCAGGTTACTGGGTGTTGACTATGTGTTTGACACTAACTTTGGTGCCGATTTAACGATTATGGAAGAGGCATCGGAATTTGTCAAAAGATATAAAAAAGAAAAACATAGACTTCCTCTTATTACCACTTGTTGCCCTGCCTGGGTTGATTATATGGAAAAATTTTGCCCTGAATTCATCGACAATTTTTCTTCGGCGAAATCTCCTCATCAAATGTTAGGTGTAATGATTAAAACTTACTGGGCGGAAAAAATGAAAATTCCTAAAGAGAAAATATTCGTAGTTTCAATAATGCCTTGCACGGCAAAAAAATATGAGATACTTCGATGTTATGATATGTTTTCCTCGGGTGTTCAGGATGTAGACGTTACCATTACCACCAGAGAATTTGCCAGACTTATTAAACAAGCCGGAATTGACCTGATTAACCTTCCTGATGGGAAAGCAGATGTTCCCTTTGGCGTTTATTCCGGAGCAGGTTTAATTTTTGGTGTTACAGGGGGAGTAATGGAAGCGGCTTTGAGAACGGCTTATGAGTTTCTTACGACAGAAGAACTGTTAAATATTAATTTTGAATCGGTTCGCGGTTTCCAGGGGATAAAAGAAGGGGAAGTTGAGATAGATAAGCAAAAAATAAAGGTTGCTGTTGCCCATGGCCTGGGCAATGTAAAATATATCCTGGACCGGATAGCGGAAGGAAAACGGAAAAACCAACTTCCGTATCATTTTATTGAAGTAATGGCTTGTCCCGGAGGATGTGTAGGTGGAGGGGGGCAGCCTTACGGAGGATTAGCAATAAGGGAAAAAAGAGCAAAAGCAATTTACGAAGAAGAAAAAAAAGTCTCTTTTCGTAAATCACATAAAAACCCATATGTTCAACAGTTGTACAAGGAATATTTAGGTAAACCGTTGGAAGATAGAGCTCGAGAGTTATTGCACACACAATATTATGCCCGGCCCCTTTACGCAGGAGATGAGTTTACCTGTCCCTATAAGGATAAGTTAAGAGTAACCAAAGGATAAATTGATTTTCTTTTACAAAAATAGTTAGAGATAAAAAAATCTATATTTACAATTCGATGTAAGCGTAAACATTTTTTTACAGAGGGAATAATATCATCCTTGCATTATATTCCAATTTTTGCGACGACGATAAAGTTAAAAAACATTTCTCTATTGAAAATAACAATAAAAACTTATATAATACGCTATATTTTTTGAAAGAGAGGAAAATTCAATGACTAATTTTGCCGTTCCTGGTGTTGCCTCTGCTAATTTAAAATCAATTAATTTTAAAAGAGAACGGACAGATTCTAAAAGTCTTGCCGTAGGTAATAAAGTTTCATTGGCAACAATATCCATTCGGACATTCATCAAATGATGAGCTAAGGCCCATGCCCTTGCTATTT
>CBDUZB010000135.1:0-4340 GCA_965371605.1 uncultured bacterium | reverse complement strand
GAGGCCGGAGTCGGTCATTAAAAAAGAAAAATGAATTCATTCAAAAGACTGAGGAGTTTGATAATTTTTCTTTTGGGGGATTCGTTGTCAAAGAGGTTTCTTTGATGGAAAGCTGCTTGTTTCCGTATGGAGCAAAATATATTTGTTTAGAAAAAATGAGTTTATAAGCTGAATACTTATTCAATAATGATAAAACGGCAAGGTAGTTATTTTTTTGTGCGATTATCAGAAAAGAGGTTTGATTTTGAGATTATTAGGTGTCGATTACGGAGAAAAGAGAATTGGATTAGCGATAAGTGATCCTTTGGGAATAATAGCTCAAGGGTTAAAATTTGTTTCTGCGGAAGATTTTTTCCAAAAGAAAGGCATTGAAGAATTTAAGGAAGTGATCGAAGAATTCAAAATTAGTACAATAGTTATGGGTTTTCCGTTAAATATGGATGGGTCAATAGGGAGAAAAGGAAATGAGGTACAGTCTTTTGTTGAACAATTAAAGAAACATATTTCCTTGCCTTTTGTAATGTGGGATGAACGGCTTACTACTGTAACAGCAGAAAATATTTTAATTAACGCCGACATTTCCCGTAAACGAAGAAAGAAGGTAATAGACAAAATGAGTGCGGCAATAATTTTACAGGGATATTTAGATCAGCAAAAACAATAAAAATAATGAATAAAAAGAAAATAATAGTCTTATTTGGAATATCTTTCTTGCTGGTACTGCTTATAGTAATGGGTTTATCCGAGCGTTTTCATCAATCCCTTATTAGAGAGGAAAGAATAACCATTCAAAAAGGAATGACTTCCAGTCAGGTAGCGGGATTGTTAGAGGGGAAAAAAATAATTGACAGTAAAAGATATTTTTCTTTGTTGCTTAGATTGAAAGGAATGAATAAAGATATTAAAGCAGGTGTCTTTGAACTGAATTCCGGAATGTCAGCAGGAGAGATTGTTGATATTTTGGTAGGTGGAAAAGTATTTTACAGCAGGGTAACTATTCCCGAAGGATTTACCGCCAAGCAGATTGCTCAGTTATTGGCGGAGAAAAACTTTTTTGACTCAACCGATAAATTTTTGCAAACGGTAAAAGAGAGCAATTTAGAAGGGTATTTATTTCCGGAGACTTATTTTATTTTGCCGGGGACAAAAGAGGAAGAAATTATAAAGATAATGACCCGTCAATTTTTTAAAATTTTTACTCCGCAAATGAAGATGAGAATGAAAAAATTTAATTTCAATCAGGATGAAGTGGTAATTCTTGCTTCTTTGATTGAAAAAGAGGCAAAAGACGAAAAAGAGAGGAACCTGATTTCAGCTGTTTTTCATAATCGATTGAAAAAACGTTGGCGATTAGAGTCTTGTGCCAGCGTGCGGTATATTTTAGATAAGTGGAAGGAGCCATTGACTTACAAGGATTTGGAGATTAATTCCCTGTACAATACCTATCGTTGTTATGGTTTACCGGTTGGGCCTGTGTGTAATCCGGGGTTAGCTTCGTTAAGAGCGGCATTATATCCGGCTGATTCGGATTTAATGTTTTTTGTGGCTAAGGGAGATGGAACTCATAAATTTTCTAAATATTATAAAGAACATCTTTTTAAAAAAAAGGAAGGATTAGAATAAAATATTTCCGGGAAATTCCGGACAAAAAAGGGGAAAAATAAAAATGAAAAGAAACGGAATTTTAATGATAATATGTATATTTTTTCTTATACCCAGTTGTGTAGGATTGAGAAGTAAGACAAATACGAAAACATTAAATTCAGGGGGGGCTTATCTTTCGCGTGACTTATCGTTTGATAAAAGGGTTAAGATAGCATCTAAACTATATCAAAGCGGCGTGGAAAAATTTGATATTCAAGAATGGTATTCTGCAAAAGCAGATTTTAATTATGCTCTTAAACATTTGCTTGATTGTTCTTCAGTGGAAAGTAATGATGATATGGCGCGTAAACAAAGTGAACTACTTAGCCGAATTTGTTTATTCCAGATAAAATTAAATAAAATTGTTTATGGAATTGCTCCCGATGTAGATAAGGAAGAGTTTTCTTTTCCTATCACTTTTAATAAGCGAATAGAGCGGTGGCTGGAATACTATGTTACTTCCGGGAGAAAGCATTTTGGTTTGTGGTTAAGGCGTTCAGGTAGATATGTCCCCTGGATGAAAGAGGCCTTTATTAAGGAAGGAATTCCTGCAGAGCTGGTTTATGTGGCATTGGTGGAAAGCGGGTTCAATCCTGTTGCTCGTTCGCCCAAACAAGCGGTAGGGATTTGGCAGTTTATTAAAGGAACAGGAAAAATTTGCGGTTTAAATCATGATTCGTGGATAGACGAAAGGCGGGATCCGGAAAAATCTACTTTGGCGGCGGTAGATCATTTAAAGGAACTTTATCAGCATTTTGGGTCGTGGGAATTAGCGTTGGCTGCATATAACGCCGGCCGGGGAGCAATAGAAAGAGCAATTAAAAGACAAAAGACTAATGATTTTTGGGAACTGATTCTCCCTATGGAAACAGAGGCGTATGTTCCTAAAATTATGGCTACCATAATGATTTTTCGTGAACCGGAAATATTTGGATTTCTTCCCGAATTCGATAATTTGATAGAAGCAGACGAAGTGATTATTAAAGGGTGCGTTGATTTAAAGATAATTGCTGCCTGTTGTGAGGTGTCTTTAAAAGAGATTGTTGATTTAAATCCGGAATTAAGAAAGATGTGCACTCCTGCAAATGTAGACGGTTATAATATTCAATTGCCTTTGAATAAAAAAGACATCTTTGATCTTAATTTTTCGCGTCTTTCTCCCAAAGAGAAATATCTTTCTAAAGCGGAAATCGACAAAAGAAAAATAAAAGGGCGGTATGTTGTTTATAAAATTAAAAAAGGAGATTGTTTGAGCCTTATTGCCCGCAAATTCAGGACATCGATTTCTAATATAAAAAAGTGGAACAGGATTGCCAGAAAAAATTATATTCATCCCGGGGACAAATTAAGAATTTATCGAGGAAGAGGATAGGAAATGGGATTGGAAGGGAAGAAAGTTATAATATTAGTGGAAGATCAATATCAGGATTTAGAAGTGTGGTATCCTGTTTTAAGATTGAAGGAAGAAAATGTTCAGGTGTTAATTGTTGGAACCGGAACGAAAAAGATATATAAAGGAAAATATGGTTACCCTATCGAAATAGATATAGATATAGGCCAGGTAAAAATTGATGACCTGGATGCTGTAATTATTCCCGGTGGTTGGGCCCCTGATTTTCTACGGCGTCATCAACAAGTTGTTTTGTTGGTAAGGGAAGCTTTTCGGTTAGGAAAAATAATTGCAGCTATTTGTCATGGCCCTTCATTGTTAGTTTCGGCACAAGTCTTAAAAAATAAAGTTGTTACTTGTTTTATGTCGATAAAGGATGATGTGGAAAATGCAGGAGCTAAATTTGAAGATAAAGGAGTCGTTGTCGACGGAAACTTGATTACTTCAAGAAAACCGGAAGATTTACCTCTTTTTTGTAAGGAGATAATAAAAAAATTAGAATAATTTTTTCTTGACGGAATTAGTGCATTAATGTATACTGAAGTGGTTAGAATTAGAGTTGTGGGGAAGGATATTTTATAAAGAAATAAAATTTATATAATGGAAGGAGGTGAAAAAAAGATGGCAGAAAAAGTATCGAAAGCCGGGATTAAAAGGGAAAAAGGGTTTTTGTATTATTTGGATAAGCAAGGTGATGTTTCCAAGGCTAAAATGGTAAGAGGCAAGCAGAAAGGCGGAAAGCCCGTTAAGGTAACTAAGTTAGGAGTAAAAAGGGAAGAGGGGTATCTTTATTTTATTGATAAGCAAGGAGATGTTGCTAGGGCAAAGATGGCGCGTGGAAGGAAGAAGTCTAAAAAGAAAGTAGTAAAGAAAGCAGCAAAGAAAGTAGCAAAGAGAGTAGTAAAGAAAGCAGCAAAGAAAGTAGTAAAGAAAGTAGTAAAGAAAGTAGTAAAGAAAAAAAAGAAAAAATAATTTATTGAAGAAAAAGAAAAAACTCCTCTTTTAAAGTGAAATAAAAGAGGAGTTTTTTTTATCTTGACAAAGGAGAAAAAAGTGCTATATTCACTAATAGAAGGAGAAAAGAGTTTCTTGGGGGTAAAGGCCGCAGGAATAAAAAATTTCCAGGGTCATTGGAGCCTACCCATCTCCCAGGATAAAAAATGGTGCAATTTTTGTAGATAAAAGGGTAGGCTCTCCGTTTTTCCAATCCAATCAACGCAACTGTCTTTATCTTTTATTTTTTAAACCAATTCAAACCAATATAACCAATTCAACCGTCTTTTTCTTTTATCTTTTTCTTTTATCT
>CBDUZB010000134.1:0-4393 GCA_965371605.1 uncultured bacterium | reverse complement strand
GGTGGGCAAGCCCACCCCTACGCGAAAAATTTGCTATATCGTTCGAAACACATTTTGCCTTTATTTTTAGATGATATAACATTTTTGACATTACTTTTAGAAGGTTAGAGGTAAAAAATGAAAAAACTTTTTTTTATCAGTATAAAGATATGTTTGCTTCTTTTGTTTGTTGGTTGTGCAGGGAGATCAATAAAAAATTCCAATTTGATTTATTCTTCCCAAAAGAAAAAGCCGATATGGATAACTAACCCTCCTGCAGAAGACAGCCGATTTTTATATTTTGTGGGGATGAAAACTGCGGCAGGAACAATGGAAGAAGGGAAGCAAAGTGCTATTGGAAGTGCAGTAAGTGAGATTGTTGGATATTTTGGCTTAAAAACAGAAACCCGTTATGAAGAGAAAAAAAACGAAATTTCTTCTGAGATTATGGATCAGATTATAGCAAAGGGAGAAGCTAAGGTCAGCGGGGTAAAACTTGAGGAAATGTATTACGAGCAATGGAAAGAGGAAGGAGGATATCACCTTTATAATGTCTTTATTTTGTTAAGGTATCCGCGGGCGGAAATAAAAAAAGAAAAGAGAAGAATACAGGCAGAGAAAAACCGTAAAAAAAATCAAGCACAGGAAATGTTTAATTTAGCCGGTAAACTTAGACAAAAAGGAGAGGTAGCCACTGCTCTGGAGAATTATGCCCAGGCATTAAAAATTTTAAAAGAAGTAGGGGATGCGCAGAGCCTTTATCGCTCAATATTAAATGAGGCAACGAATACCCTGCAAAAAATAAAGATAGAAACATTGCCCTATGATAAAAAAGGGGAAACTATTTTCGGATTAAAAAATCCTCTTTCGGTGAAATTGATGTATCGGTTGAAAGAAAACATTCCTTTAAAAAACGTTCCGGTAATATTCAATTTTACTCAGGGAAAAGGAATGTTGGCAGAAAGAGTTTTTTCTGATAAGGATGGAATAGCTTCCAGCCGGGTCAAGCAAATTAATTTTTCTAAACGGTTAAATACTGTGGAAGCATTTATTGAGCAGGACATTCTTTCCCACGCTCAGGCGGGAAAAGTGAGTTTTACTTTTACTGCCGAAGGAAAAGATATGCCTTTGTGGGAAAAAGATTATTCTCTTTCTTTTGGACGGGGGAGAAAAACAGAGAAAGTTATTTTTTATAAAAAAGACAAAAAGCAGGGAGCGGAGCTTAATATTGAGCTTTTTAATCCGGGTGCGGCGGAAAAAATAAGTTTTACTTTATCTCCATTCGAAGGGACAATTAGTGCAGAAGACAAAAAAAGCACAAAAATAGAAATACAGGAAATGAAATTTATAGATGGACAGGAAGAAATTTTATTTTCAGCTGAGCAATGTAGTAAAGGGGAGAAAAAAGAGATTAATTTCTCTTCTTTAAAAATTATTGCTGAAGTTTTGGAATTTAAAACTAAACAATATAGTAATCCTTATAGCGGAAATTTTACGGCGTTTGAACAAATAAAATTAAGAATAAGTATTTTTTAAATATGCAAAAGATTAGAAAATGGTAAAAGTGTATAAAAAACAATTTTTAATAAAGTTTAGTAGGGTATTATTTGTAAAGTTAGAGTTTTGGATTTACCGGCCAATATGTGTATTTTAGAGAAGGCTTATTTTTTACGCATTGTAATAGGAGGTTAAGGTTGAATAAAAAAAAGTTACTTTTGATTTCTTTTTTAGGAATGCTCTTGTTTGTATTGCCTCTTTCGGCAACAGTTTTATTGAAAATGAATATGGAAGAGCTTACTACATCATCCGAAGAAATAGTACAGGGAAAGGTAAAGGAAATTACCAGCCAATGGAATGAGAAAAAGACACTTATCTATAGTGAGATAAAAATCGAGGTGAAAGAAAGAATCAAAGGAGAAAAGGAAAGAAAAGAAATAGTAATTAGGCAATTGGGGGGGAAAGTAGGGGATATAAGATTGAAGGTTATCGGTATGCCTGTTTTTGAGGAAGAAGAAGAGGTAATCATTTTTTTAAAAAAAGATAAAAAACAATTAAAGAAATTTTATGTAACCGGGTTATCCCAGGGGAAATTTGCAGTAAAAGAGGAAAAAGTGGGAAGAAAAAATATACCGGTGAGAGAATTTATAGGGAATATTAACCATATCATTAAAAATTTTGACGGAGGAAAGAAATAAAAATGACATTCTTGAAAAGATTAATAGGGATGACAATTGTTTTTTTATGGATAATATACAATTATAGTTTTGCTTTTAAACTTCTGCCTTGTAAATGGGCACGAAGCGACATTCCGGTAGACTACTATTTTAATTATCAGGGAACGCCTGATTGTTCCGGAGAAAATGCAGCGATAATATCTTCTTTTAATTCATGGGAAAATGTTTCGGGACAATATATGGATTTTACTTATAAAGGGCCAAGCACAGAAACGTATGCCTTGGATGGAACCAATCTTTGTGTCTGGATTGAATCAGGGTGGAATCTTTATGGCTTCCCTTCAAATGTAATTGCTATGGCCTCTATTTGGTATAATGAGCTTGATGGAGAAATTATAGAAGCAGATATCACTTTTAACGGAGAGAATTTTGAGTGGTCTTCCTCTGGGGAGAGTGGAAAAATGGATGTGCAAAATATTGCTACCCATGAGATCGGCCATTTTTTAGGGTTGGCTGATTTGTATGACTCCTCCGACAGTGAAGCAACAATGTATGGATATTCCTGGGAGGGGGACACGCAAAAAAGAACATTAAGTCCCGATGATCAAGATGGGATAAGGGCTCTTTATCCCGGGGCTGGTGGGCCAAAAACAGAAGAGTTTGTTATGAAACATGGGGTTAATTTAATTAATAATTTAATTAATCTGAGCAAGGGGGATACTTGTAGTATCGGGTTTCAATTATTTGAGTCTAAACGGATAAAAATAAAGATTTACACTATAGATGGGGAATTGGTGAAGGATTTGGCTAATGATACTTATGGGGAAGGAGCTCATTGGGTTTTTTGGTCGGGGAAAAATGATGCCGGAGGTAAAGTGGGTGCCGGGATGTATCTGGTAAAATTAAATTTTACCGATAAAATTTATAAAATTGTGGTGGTAAAATGATAGGAATAAGAAAAAAAGTTTTATTATTTTCATTTGTGGTTTATTTTTTTAAATTGATTTCAATGTCCTGTTTTGCTGAGGAAAGCAGGGGTACAGTTAGCGGGCTTGTCCTGAGGCAGGGAGTGGGAGCAAGGCCGTTTGGAATGGGAGAAGCTTATGTTGCCGTAAGTGATGATATTAATGCTCTCTTCAGCAATCCTGCCGGCTTGGCCAGTATTCAAAAAAAAGAGTTGAATACAATGTATTTTAAAGGATTGGCAGATGTTCAGACCGGCTTTTTGGGATATGTTGTCCCCTGGGAAAAAAAAGGCAGCCTGGCAATGGGATTTCTTTATTTAAACGGAGGAAGGGTTAGAATAAATTATTTAGATGGAAACTCTCACTCCTTTGAGGCACAACGGGATTATGTGGGAATATTATCCTATGCCCGAGAGATTAACTATAGTTTCTTTTTAGGGGGGAATGTAAAATTGCTCCATTCTACACTGGTAGAAGAATATACCGCTCAGGCGTTAAGTGCAGATTTAGGAATAATGTACAAAAAACTCATGGATAATAATTTAAGTATTGGTTTTACCATTCAAAATATAGGGACAGGAATAAAATATAGTGAGGAAGAAGATGATTTACCCTTTACTTTGAAAGGAGGAATAGCTTATAAATTAAATTTTGAAAGAAATAACCACTATCAAGGCTTTTTTAATAAAGTTTCCCCTACACGTAATGTTTCTCAGGGATGCCTTTTTTCCTGTGAAGTGGAAAAACCAAAGGAAATGGAATTTAAGGGGAAATTAGGTTTTGAATATGGAAAATATTGGAAGCAACATAGATATTTGCTAAGAGGCGGATATAAATTAGGTTATGCTCCGGAGACTTATACTGTTGGAGTAGGATGTGAATTTGAGCAGTTTCAATTTGATTATGGGATTGGGATAATGAATGATCTGGGGTTTTTACATAAGGTTTCTTTCACGGTAAGATTTTCTGTTTAATTAGAATAGGGACTAAAAAATACTGTCAAACAAATTAGTTTATAAAAAGAGAAAAGGCAGCGAAAAAACAATGAAATTGCTCTGGGCTCCATGGCGAATGAGATATATCCTGGGAAAAAAAGTGAAAGAATGTGTTTTTTGTCAAAAATTAAGTGAGAATAAAGATGAAACAAATTTTATTCTTTTTCGTAAAAAAAATTGTTTTGTTATTTTAAATGCATTTCCTTATAATAATGGACATTTAATGGTTATACCAATTAAGCATCTGGCGGAAATGGAAGAAATGGATAAAGAAATTCTC
>CBDUZB010000133.1:0-4439 GCA_965371605.1 uncultured bacterium | reverse complement strand
GTAACCGAAGCAGTAACTATATAATTAACCAATAAAGAAACAACTACCCCCAAACCCAAGACACAAATTGCCATCTCCGGAAAAAACTGCTTCATCATTTGTGGAATTTTCCATTTTACAATTGACATTAAAAAAATAAAAAGCACAGGTATTGCCACCAGCACAAAGGTAGGAAAGAAAAATTTCTTAGCCAGGGAAAAACTTCTTTTTATTGCCTGCCAGGCACTCTTCCCTTCAATCATTATTGCTGCCGCCGCATATCCAAAAAACATTTCTATCAATATGCTGATTAAAACACTCCCGGCAAAAGCCATACGAAATACATTCCATCGACTTAAAAAACCTGTTTTTTGAAAATAATACCTTAAAATAAGAAATTTCGGGCATCTAAAAACAATGGATACCAGTATGAACGCTACTATCCAAACAGCAACCAATGTTACATATTTTTTAACTGCCTTCTTAAAATTACTGTGCACACCGGGAAAAACATTTTTATTTACCTGATGAATCATACTCACCATCATTCCGGTCATGCATGAAGTTATAAAAAGCGAAATTATTATATTGCCGTAATTAAACAGTCTCGGCATAAGCAAAAAATTAGCCGGATAATGTAAGTATAATTCTCCAAAAAAAGCTCTAATCGGCGGGGCTAAAACAATGGAAAAAGGAAATTGAGGCGACCAAAATAATAAAAGAAGCAACAGCCCCTGAAAAAAAGCATTTACACCAAAAGGTATAAGGAGCCGACGATGCTGACCCATAATTTTAAAACTCGTTTTCCAGACTAGGTTAACTAATTTCAACTGCTTTAAAATAGCCACTTTTAAAACCTCCTAAAAACAAAAAAACTCCAAAAATCACCAACCAGAATGAATTATACCAACTCATATACCCTTTGTCAACACAATTCAATTCTTTTCCCCTCATTAATTTTTCGTCTTTTATTTTGCTGGATCGAAGCGACAGCCTGCCCACCAGTCTGTAAGGTGGGTCTCACCAGTCAGTAAGGCGGATCATTCCTGCGGACAGACTGTGTCACAATTCTGATTTTTATGTGGTAGCCGCAACCTTTAGGTTGCGTTATCGTCGGAGATTTTACCCCAACAAAAAAGGCGGAAGAGCTATTTCTAACCCTTCCACCTCTCAATAACCTTTTTTCTTTGTTTTTAATTAATTTAAACTAATAAAACCGTTTTTTAACTTTTCTTCATTTTTCTTTTTCCAAATCCAATCATCCCTAACAAACCGGTACCCAAAAGCAACATACTCGCCGGCTCAGGAACAGGTTCGCAAGAAGGATTACCATCAAATAAAATATAGCCCGAAGACGAAGTCATACCCTTAGCCAATACTAACTCAAAATTATAAGTACCCTTTTTAGGTGCTGTCAATGTCCACTGAGCCCAATCGCTATTAGGCTCTATTGCAAATAAATCGCTTACACCACCATACCATATCTCCACCCGTGCAGTAATATTCGAAGATCCACCATTATTAAATACTGCCCAACCTGATAAAACATCATCTTTTTCTAGGTAAATGTCCTGACTAATAGCTGTATGACTTATCCATCCACCTGTTTCGAGTACAGCAAACAAATCTCCTTCTTTCGGATTATAACCTGAATAGTTCGTAACAACACTAGTAGGTCCTCCTCCATCAAGAATCGTCCACCCAGAGAAAGTTCCCGTTTCAAAACCACCGTTTACCAATAAAGCACTCGCCGGTAAATGCACCAACCCAACAACCATAACTGCCAAAGTCAATAATAATATCGCCCTTCTCATCTTTTTCACCTCCTTTCTTGTAAAAAATTTAACAAATAACCACCATTCTAAAAATTCTTCAACAGAAATTAATTGTAGCAAAGTAAATATTGTTTGTCAACAAAATTTAATATCACTTAACTTTTTTAAATGTAGTGCATATTCCGGAATATGCAAGTTTGCTTCATTGACTCAATCATTATTCATCTCCTTACCGTTTTTAAGGTAATGTCAAAAATGTTTTATTTTCCGAGCAAGGTGCCTTTTTACTTGCCATTTGCACCTGCGTAATTTTTCCGTCGAGAACGCAAACTAAAGGTTGCGGCTACCAAATTTGTATTTTTCAACAATTTCTTTATGAGGCTTTCTTTTGAAGTTTGAAGTTTTAATTTATTTTTCCCTCTCCCTTGACGGGAGCCTTCCGGTCCGCCGGTCTGTAAGGAGGGAAGATTAAAGGGAGGGTGTTTAGTTTTTGTCTTTGTTTTGAATTTTGAATTTA
This sequence comes from uncultured bacterium, assembly GCA_965371605.1. Lineage (GTDB taxonomy): Bacteria > CBDUZB01 > JAGLHV01 > JAGLHV01 > JAGLHV01 > JAGLHV01. The sequence continues at coordinate 2,168 of CBDUZB010000133.1, read as the reverse complement.
TTCTTTATTTTTATCCGTAATCTATGGACTATCGACTGTGGACTATGGACTGTCTTTGTCTTTTAACTTTGTGCCTCTGTGCCTTGATGCCTTTGTGCCTTCTTTATTCTCTATTTCAAAATCACTGCCTTTCTTGTATCTTTTATTCCCGGACCATCAATACAAACAACATAAACACCCGAAGCAACTACAGTCCCTTCAATATTTTTACAATCCCATGTAATAAAATCTTCCTCTCCATCAATTTCCTTACTTGTTTTCCAAACCAATTGTCCTCGTAAGGTATAGATTTTAACTTTAACTGTTCCGGCATGGGCAGCATCAAAATGTATAGTCAACCCCTCTCCTTTATTGGGGTTCACATATCCATCTTCTCCACCCTGAATCCTTACCCATCCTGATGTTTCAATTTCAAATCCATCAACGAACGTTCCGCTTAATCCGTCAATATTAGTTACCGTTATATCCCTTCTTCCTATTACAGCTTCTTTTGCCAGGGTAATATTTACCTTAAGTTCAGTTGCACTAATAAATTCCACTGAATTCACTGTCACTCCTGAACCACCAAAAACAACTTCTGCTTCGGAAAAAAAATTTGACCCGGTTATAATAACATCCAGAGTTGTTCCCTGGTTGGCAAATGACGGAGAAACCGAAGATATCCCCGGCGAAATACCATTATACTTTATAGTAAAATAATCATTGCCCGAAATAGTATTATAACTATACCCGGTAACAATAACATTTCCTTCCCCGTCTACCGCCACTCCGTATGCTCCATCATTATTATTTGCAGTTCCATTATAGGAGACTGAGGAAAGAACAACAAGATTTTGATCGTATTTTATAGTAAAGTAATCTTTATTTTCGCCATTATGACTGGAGCCGGTAACAACAATATTCCCTTCTCCGTCCACTGCTATCCCCTGAGCATATTCTCTGTTACCCCCATCATAAGTTATTGCACAGAGTTGATTAAAATTTGGGTTATACTTTATGGTAAAGTAATCCCAAAGACCTGTTATCCCGTTATAACTAAATCCGGTAACAATAATATTGTTATTACTGTCCACGGCTATTCCTTGAGGACAATCAAGATTAGGTCCATCATACACAATTGAAGAAATTACATTAAAGTCCTCGTTATATTTTATGGTAAAATAATTATCATTGCTCATTCCGGTAACAATAATATTATTATCACTATCTACGGCTACTGCCTGAGCACAATCACTGCCACCACCATCATAGGTAACAGAAGAAACAACAGCAAGCTCCTGGTCATACTTTATGGTAAAGTAATCATCATCTGTTCCGTTATTACTAGTTCCAGTAACAATAATATTTTCATCTACATCGACAACTACTCCACAAGCACAATCATTATTGCCTCCGTCATAAGTTGTCGAAGAAATCATGGCTAAAGTAGAATCGTATTTTATGGTGAAATAATCGTCACCTGAAATACTATTAGAACTACTTCCGGCAACAAAAATATTATCATTACTATCTACGGCTATTCCATAAGCACAATCATTATCATCCCCATCATAAACTGTCGAATAAAGCCGAACAAGATTCTGGTCATACTTTATCGTCAAATAATCATTGTCTACCCCGTTATAACTATACCCGGTAACAATGATATTTCCTTCCCCATCTACAACTATGGCCCAAGCACAATCATTTCCCGCTCCACTATAAACTACCGAAGATAGAGGAACTAAAGAACCTTCCGCCCAAACTCTAATAGAATTAAAAATAAAAACAACCACAAAAATCAATCCTACACCTAAAAACTTTAAATATTTTTCTTTCATTTTGTTTTCCCCCTTCTTAAAAAACAAAATAGGTAAGAGAAATAATTCCCTCACCTTTTAGCATCTCCATTTCTCTTATTTTATAACTTTAAACACAGACTTCTTACTTCTCTTTATTTTATTTTCTCTAAAATCCTTTGTAGCAGCAAAACTTTGCAAATCTGCCTCGGGTACGATGCCTTACTTTTTTTGTCCTTCCCTTTCTCTTTTTCCTCTCCCTTGATGAGAGAGGACTAAGGGGAGGGTGGTCAGTCTTTGTCTTTGTTTTTTTAATTCTTTAGTTGTAGTTGTAATTGTAGTTGTAATTGTAGTTGTAATTGTAGTTGTAATTGTAGTTGTAATTGTAGT
>CBDUZB010000132.1:0-4477 GCA_965371605.1 uncultured bacterium | reverse complement strand
ATAAAAAAGGAGTGTGCTTAAAATGAAAGTCAGAATAAATCTTGACACTACTTCAAAAATGGTAATGTTGACAACAAGAGGATAATTTTGGTATAATATAGATGGTTTTGGAAGACCTTGAAGAACTTCTATTTAGTAAAATGCTTTATATATACGTGTTCAGGAGAAAAAAACGATGGATAATTCGAAAAAAAAGATTTTCGTTGTTGACGACGAAGCAAAAATCCGGGAAGCATTTGAAACCATATTAACCACGGAAGGATATACCGTAGAAACTTTTCCGAATTGTGAAGGGCTTCTAAGTTATATTCTTTCCTCCCCTCCGGATTTATTAATAATGGATCTTATATTGCCATGGGAAAAAGGGGAAGATTTTATTCAAAGATTTAATTCTATTGAAAAAAATAGATCCTTCCCTATTATTGTTGTTTCGGGAAAAGCAATGACAACCAACGCTATCGACCAACTTAAATCCAAAGGTGTAACAAATTTCTATTCCAAGCCTTTTGATATTCAATTCATTTTAAAAGAACTCTCTCAAATATTAACTTAGCCCTTTTTTGTTTATTTTATTTTTTGTTATTATCTGTTAGGGCTTTCTTTTCTTTCTTCCTGCTCTTCAAATAAACTCTCAAAATAGAAATAGCAGCCGGGGTAATTCCTGAAATACGCGAAGCCTGGCCTAACGAGGCAGGAGTAAAGGCAGATAATTTTTCTTTTACTTCCCGGGAAAGTCCGGGAACGGAGGAAAATTCCAAATTGGAAGGAATTTTTATTTCTTCCGTTTTGCGAAATTTTTCTATTTCCTTAAGTTGTCTTTTAATATAGCCCTGATATTTCGTTTCTACTTCTACTTGAAAAGCTACTTCCGATGGAATTTTTTTATCAAAATCTTTGGTCAAATCCATTAATTTGTAATAGGAAATTTCAGGCCTTTTTAACAGTTCCTCCAAACTCATTGCCCTCTCTATAATACTACTTCCCCAGCTCTTTATTTTTTCATTTATTTCTTCCGTAGAACTTACCCTTGTTTTTCTAATTCGGTCTAATTCTCTATTAATTGCCTCTTTCTTTTTTAAAATTTTTTTGTTTCTTCTTCCATTAACCAACCCAATTTTATACCCTATTTCCGTTAAGCGTAAATCCGCATTATCCTCCCGCAATAGTAGCCTATATTCCGCCCGGGAAGTAAACATCCGGTAAGGTTCATTTGTCCCCTTTGTGACCAAATCATCAATAAGCACCCCGATATATCCCTGTGAACGGTCAATGATCAGAGGCTCCTGGCCTCTAATTTTCCGGGTAGCATTTATGCCGGCAATAAGTCCCTGCGCCGCTGCTTCTTCATATCCGGTAGTCCCGTTAATTTGTCCGGCTAAAAAAAGATTTTCTACCTCCTTTGTTTCCAAAGTCGGTTTCAGTTGTGTCGGATAAACATAATCATGCTCAATTCCATACCCCGGCCGCAGTATTTTTGCTTTTTCCAAACCTTCAATCGCATGCACAATTTCTACCTGAACATCCATAGGCAAACTGGTAGCTAAACCATTAGGATAAACCTCTATTGTATTTAACCCTTCCGGTTCTAAAAAAATCTGGTGCCTTTCTTTATCATAAAATTTCACTATTTTATCTTCAATGGAAGGACAATATCTTACTCCGGTAGCTTTTATTATTCCCGAATAAAGAGGAGACCGGCCCAAAGAATTTTTAATAATTTGATGCACCTGCGGATTAGTATAAGTCATATAACAAGGGACCTGTCTTTGCGTTATCTTTTTGGTAGAAAAAGAAAAAGGGAAAGGGGGATCATCCCCATATTGAATCTTTAGTTTAGAAAAATTAATGCTTCTTTTATCTAAACGGGGACAGGTACCTGTTTTAAATCTTCCTATTTTAAACCCCATATTTTTAAGACTGTCGGTAAGCCCGGCAGCAGCGGCTTCTCCCATTCTTCCTCCGGGAAAATGATTAAATCCAATATGAATCAGTCCTCTAAGAAACGTTCCGGGACTAACCACTATCGTTTTCCCTTTAATTTTTTCTCCGATTTTTGTCTCTACGCCCCAAACAGTATTGTTTTTTACTAAAATTTTTTCTGCCATTCCCTGTTTTAAATCCAGATTGGACTGGTTTTCTAAAATTTTCTTCATATATAACATATATTTTTGTTTATCTGCTTGTGCCCGGGAAGAACGCACAGCAGGCCCCTTGCTGGTATTCAGCCGACGAAATTGGATTCCCGCCCAATCAATGGCTTTACCCATTTCTCCACCCAGCACATCTATTTCTTTCACTAATTGCCCTTTGGCCAAACCACCAATAGCCGGATTACAAGACATTGCCCCAATAGTATCCAAATTCATAGTTAAAATAAGGGTAGAACAACCTATTCGGCTACTGGCCAACGCCGCCTCACAACCGGCATGACCCGCTCCTATTACAATTACATCATATTCCTGATACTGTATTGACACTATTTTTCTCCTTAAACCCCTTAATAATAAATTGGGTTCTTTTGTACATATTAAAACTTCCAGCCTTAAATACCGGCAGATCCACCTTTCGGACCGGCGGGCAGGCAATTCAATTCCCCCGCAGCAAGCTACAAAGTAAGAATTTTATGTAGATACATTATTTTCTTAACCTGGAAAATCTCTCGCTTACTATATCCATTAATCTCTTTTTTTCGATATCTTCTAATATCGAATCTTTTATAAGATTTCTAATAAGGTTTTCCTTGTCTAAAAATTTTTTATTACTTATTTTAGCCGGAATTTTCAAGCAATCTGCCAATATATCAAAATCTTTACCGGTAATCTTATTCTTTTTACCATTCATTGATAAAGCTAAATCTTCTTCATCAGGTATAACTAATTTAGAAGAGACAATGTCATAGGCTAAAGAAAGCTTGACGTGTCCGACCTCATCATAAATTATTGAGAAATTTTTTAAATGTGCATCACCGTTTCCTATGATAAAGAAAAAAACCGCTCTTTCAAAAAAAAGCTGAATATCTAAACCAGGAAATTCCGAAATCTGTTTTAATTTCTTTCCAATTTGCTCTAAAGAACCGTTATATTTATCTTCTTTTCCAAGAACCTGCAAAAAATCCTCTTGATGTATCTTTTTGCCTTTGATTCTATCAAATCTTTTTACAATATATGACCAACTACCATCTTTTAATCTAATAAGACTATGCGGAGGAACAGCTATTCCCACGCTTGAGGCAATAGTCATACATAAATTCTCATTTTGAGGCAAGTTTGGAAATGTTTCAGTCTGAGGTTTCAAGATATACTCCCCTCCTTCAGCCACAATTTCCATTTCTTCATTTTTCCGATTTAATCTCACTGAGAATTTGGGTTGAACTCCGGGTATAGATAGTTTTCCTGCCATTTTTTGAATTTTTAATGACATTTCATTAAGGGAAAAATCTACTTTTGGCAAATAACCCACCCCAAAGAGCTCTTTTAAACACGGGGAATGAAGCATTTCCCCTTTTTCAACTTTTTTACCACAAAAAAAACATCGATTCACTTTTATTCGAGCTCCTTTATCATAACAGCACCTATTGTATCTTTACATGTACCAAGCAAAATGCCAAAAGTATCTTTTTTATCTATTTTTAGGGTTGCACAAACAATATCAAGATACCATCCTTCCGGCAGAAGACCGGTAAAAAAAGGAAATAGGCGAGTGCTTTCGTAGGGACATTCTTTTGTCCGTAAGGAAATAGAAATTGATATCTTTTTCTTGATAAATTCCTGATCATAAGTAAATCTATACCCATTTTCTATTTCTTCTAATATGCCTGCTTTTTCATTTTTGAATAAAACAATGGCTTTTCTAAATTTATTCTTTTTCATCTCTAATAACCTCGAGGTGATAGCCAAGAAATTCAAGGACTTGATCCACCTTATCCAGTCTCACGGTAGACTTGCCTTGTTCTAAATCCCTAATGAAACGCAATCCAACCCCTACCCTTTCAGCAAATTCAACCTGTGTTAATTTTGTTATTTTTCTTAACTCGCTTATTTTTTTTCCTATTTCCATTTTATTTCCTTTTTTCTTATTAGTTTTTCGAACAATCAAAGTCGCCCTTATGCAATTAGTACATAATTATATACTTTAAAGGGTATAATGTCAAGTCAAAAATAAAAAAAATATACCCTTTCGGTTATATTTTTAATCTTTTAGCAAAATTTTACACCTTAAAGGGTATAATTTAAAATAAAAACAAAAACATTATACCTTTTTGGGTATAAAAGTTTGTACTATTCCTTTAAAATGCCTTAACACAGTTAATACATTTCATATATATCGAATTCAGGACAAAAAAAATAACAGGCACAAAGGCATCAAGGCACAGAGGCACAAAGTTAAAAGACAAAGACAAAAACAAAAACAAAAACAAGAACGAAGATAAAAAATAAAAAAGTTTGAAGTTTGAATTTGGGAATTTGAAGTTGGGAGT
>CBDUZB010000131.1:0-4504 GCA_965371605.1 uncultured bacterium | reverse complement strand
TAGACTCACAGAGACAGAATAGGGGCGGGGCAAGGGAGAGAGGGTCTCGATAATGGCTGCGCTTATGCTTGTAGAGTAGGGGGTGAATCGACCGCAGTTTTTCCCTCCCCCTTAATTATAAATAGCCTAACCTTTAAAAAATTATAGATTTTACCCCTTTAGTTCCAAAAGATTTCTCGCTCATTAAAAAACCCTTCTTTTTTAAGCTCCCTACCGTAGCGGGTAGGATTGTAAATTCTTACCGCAAATTTCTATAAATAATTTTCAAAAAAAGCTATAATTTTAACCTTTAAAGAGTTCACTTTTAAAACGTAACTAATAATTTTTTGGCTTCGTTTTTTGGCTCATATGTATCTAAAAATCAAGTAAGATTTTACCAGCCTTTTGTAACTTTTAAAATATCATCACTAAGCAATCCTTTTTGTAAAGCTAACATGCAATCTCCGATAATGTCGATTCCTTTATTAAATTCTTCTTCCGTTATTACAAGGGGAGGTTGAATCCTTAATACCGAATTGCTGAAGAAAGATAATAATAATCCCTTTTTCCAGGCGCAATAACAAATTTTCGCTGCTGCTTCTTTATTTCTTTCTTTAGTTACGGGGTCCTTAATTAGATCCACTCCTATAGATAATCCCAAACCTCTTATTTCTCCGATAAATGGAAATCGCTTTTTCATAGAGGTAAAACGTTCAAAGGCAATTTTATTTAATTTTTCAGCATTTTTCATCAATTTTTCTTCTTCGATAACTTTAATTGTAGCCAAAGCAGCTGCACAGCATACAGGATTACCCGCAGTTGTAAATAAATGGGCTGGAGCATCTAAAGATTCCATGATTTCTTTTCTTCCGATTAAAGCCGATAAAGGCATCCCGGAGGCTAAAGCTTTAGCCATTATTACCATATCTGGTTCGATATTAAAATGCTCTATCCCGAACCATTTACCTGTTCTTCCCATTCCTTGTTGAACTTCCTCGGAAATAAAAAGTATTCCATTTTCTTTGCATAATGCAAATAACTGCTGCATATAATCCTTAGGTGGTACCACTATTCCCGCATCTCCCTGAATTGGCTCAATAATAACAGCAGCCACTTCATCCGGAGGAAGAAAATTTGCAAAGGCGTATTTTAGGTAATCAAGACAATTTTTTCCTGCATCTTCCGGTGTCCCTCCCAGGGGATTGCGGTAAGTATCGGGAAAAGGCATATGGTAAATTTCAGGAAGTAAAGGTCCGATTTTTCTACTCATATTAAGACTTATTCCGGAAAGAGTGATGGCTCCATAAGTGGAACCATGATAAGAACGAATAAAAGAGATAATTTTAGATCTTCCGGTATAAGCTCGAGCTAACTTTATAGCCCCATCATTAGCGTCAGAACCGGAAAGGCCGAAGGAAACTTTCTTGGGAAAATTACCGGGAGTAATTTTTACTAATTTTTGAGCGAGGTCAACTAAAAGTTTGTGATACATATACACCGGAGTATAAAGTATAAATTGTTGTGTTTGTTTTATAATGGCTTGCACAACCTTTGGGTGACAATGTCCCACATTTAGAGTACCTGCACTGGATAGAAAATCAATAAACTTATTTCCATCCATATCCTCAATAATCGATCCATAAGCCCTTTTAATTACTAAAGGATAATAAGGCATACGTGAAAATGACGCAATTACTTTATTATCTTCCTCAACAATTTTTTCGCAATTTTTATTTTTATAATTAAACGGCATATCTTTCTCCTATAAATAAAAAATATTTTTCCCGGTTTATACTACCGGTAAAAATCTTAAATTTTATTAATATCCTCCCAAGGTAAGGGGAACAATCCTTACTAATTTTGGCATAATAAGATGAGGTAGAGCCAGAGAAAGGAAAGGAAAATAAGTAATTAATAGACTAACCTTTAATTGATTCATTTAAGATAGATTTAAAAAGATTCATATCTATATTACCACCAGTAATAATACAAACTATATTAGAAACAGTTTTTGTAGAAACTTTTTTAGATAACAAGGCCGCAACTGATGAAGCTCCAGCGCCTTCTGCTACAATTTTGGCTTCTTTAGCTAAAGTGAAAATAGCTGATTTTATTTCCTCTTCTGAAACGGTGATAATATTATCTACATATTTTTTTACCATTTCAAAATTAATTTTCCCTGGCTTTCTAACCGCAATACCATCTGCAAAAGTATTAGCGGATGATAACTCTATGATTTTCCCTGCTTTAATTGATTCAAACATTGAAGCTGATCTCTCGGCTTCGACACCAATAATCTGAATATCTGGCTTTATTTGTTTTGTAGCTAAAGCAACTCCCGAGATTCCTCCGCCACCCCCGATTGGACAGATTATCATTTGGGTCTGAGGAACTTCCTCTAGTATCTCTAATCCCATACTCCCATTCCCCGCAATTATATCAAGATCGTCAAAACTTTGGATATAGGTATAATTATTTTCTTCTGCTAAACAATAAGCATATTTACAAGCATCATCATAGGTTTTTCCTTTGATAATTACTTCAGCTTTATTTTCTTGAATTTTTTCTATTTTATTTTTGGGGGCAACTTCAGGCAAAACTATTACTGCTTTTATACCAGCACGTAAAGCAGCCAAGGAAAGACCTTGACCATGGTTTCCAGAAGAAGCTGTAATAACTCCCCTTCTTTTTTCCTCTTTGCTTAACAAATTTATTTTATTGGCATTCCCTCGTGCTTTAAAAGCCTGGGTAACCTGTAGATTTTCTAATTTTAAGAATACTTCTTTTTTTATAATTCTACTTAAAGGTAAGGAATATATGCAAGGAGTTTTATTTATTGCTCCTCTAATTCTGTCTCGAGTTTCCTTTATTTTTTTTAGGCCAATTTCTGATATTTTCATTTTTGTAAAACCTTCTTTCTGTGAATATTTTAATAAATTTAAAATTATTCAGGTCAATCTATATTTCAATAAACACGTATGCAATAAAATATCCTATTTTGGAATCTTAAAGTAACTTTTTTCTAAATTTAATAATATCTCTCGTAATTTTTCATTATACAATATAGTAAAAAAGATTTAACATGATTCTCTTTTATTTTGAAAATAGTTTTTATATTACGCCTTCTCTCCTTAAACGATCAATCTCCTCCTTAGAAAACCTCAAAAGCTCATTCAATGTCTCTTCAGTATGCTGACCTAATAATGGCGAGCCTATTTCCACTTTCCCAGGGGTTAAAGATAATTTTATGGGAGTCCCAGCAATCTTAACTTTCCCTGCCCGAGGATGATTTACTTCAATTATCATATCTCTCAATTTAATATTAAAATCATTTACTATTTTATCTACACTATTAACTTCACTCGAGGGTATACCCCCTTCTATAAGAATATTTAATGCTTCTTCTGTAGTTTTTTTCTTTGACCATTCTGTAATAATTGACTTTAGTTCATGATAATTATCAGAACGTTTGGAATTGGTTGTAAAACGGGAAGCATTTAACAATTCTTCTCTATTAATAAGCTTACAAAACTTTTTCCAAAGATTATCATTACCTATGCCTATAACTAACCAACCATCCCTTGTCTCAAATACATCAAAAGGTGCAATTGAGGGGTGAGAACTACCAATTCTTTTTGGTATCTCTCCACTTACAGTATATCTAACAATAGCATTTTCCAACAAAGAAACTACAGCATCCATCATACTAATATCTATTTGCTGCCCCAGACCAGTTTTATCTCTAACACGAAGAGCAGCTAATATCCCAATTGTAGCAAGTGTTCCTGAAAAAATATCAGCTATGGATGATCCAACACGGGTTGGGGGACCATCTGATTGACCAGTTATAGCCATAATACCTCCAGCAGCCTGAGCAATTATATCGTAACCTGGTCTTTCTTTATATAAACTCTTATGCCCAAAACCGCAAATAGAAGCGTAGATTATTTTAGAGTTAATTTTTTTTAAATCACTATAACCTAAACCCAATTTATCCATAGTATCGGGACGAAAGTTCTCAGTCACCACATCAGATATCTTAACCAACTCTTTGAAAATTTCTCTACCTTTTCCCTTTTTCAAATCTAAGGTAACGCTTTTTTTATTTCTGTTTATACTGATAAAATAAGCACTCTCATCATTAACAAAAGGACCAAATCCTCGAGAATCATCACCAAAGCCAGGTCTTTCAATCTTAATAACTTCAGCGCCTAAATCAGCTAACTGCATAGTACAAGTGGGCATAGCTAAAACATGTCCTAAATCCAATATTCTTATTCCTTTAAGTGGTTTGTCCATCTTTTTTTATTTTCCTTTCTAAAAATTATAATTTTAATTCCATATTTTTTACTTCTTGAAACAATTTGATCTTATCTAAACACTTCTCTCAGTTAAGTATGTGATATTTATAAATCATAACTTCAACACTTTGTGTTGTATTCGATAATCTCACAGCCGGGTAGACTTCTTATAATTTTGGGAAAAAGTTTTCTTAAGTACCCCCGTAGGCCAGGATTTAGGATAC
>CBDUZB010000130.1:0-4521 GCA_965371605.1 uncultured bacterium | reverse complement strand
AAAGTGTAAACGATGTCCCCGGTTTAAAATGTAAACCATGTTTGTGTTGCACACATAGGCATTCTTTAAAAAAGGGGGAGGACGACGGGAATACAAAACTAAACAGATATTCTCGTTGCTAAATTATATAAATTATAAACTAAATGTCAAATACTTTTGACATTACGAAATTGTAAGATGGGAGATTTTTATGATTAAGGAGTTAGTTTTAAAGAATAGGAGTTACCGCCGATTTTATCAGGAGATTAGTATAGAAACTCAAGAATTGAGAGAACTTATAGATTTAGCCAGGCTTTCTGCCTCCGGCAGTAATTTACAACCGTTGAAATATATCCTTTCTTGCGATGTAAAAAAGAATGCTTTGATTTTTCCCCATCTTGCCTGGGCAGGTTATCTTAAAGATTGGCCCGGGCCGGTGGAGGGGGAAAGGCCTTCGGCATATATCATTATTTTAGGGGATACACGGATAAGAAAGTCCTTTGGTAGTGACCCGGGGATAGCGGCTCAAAGTATTTTGCTGGGTGCGGTGGAGAAAGGTTTAGGGGGATGTATGATTGGTTCGATAAACCGCCAGGGACTCAGAGATTCTTTCCGCATATTGCCTTGTTATGAAATACTTATGGCCCTGGCTTTGGGGAGGCCTAAAGAAACAGTGGTGATAGAGACAGTAAAACCTACTGGGGATATAAAATATTGGCGTGACAGTGAAAGAGTACACCATGTGCCCAAGCGGTCTTTAGATGAACTTATTATAGAAGAGTAAAAATTTTCTTTTCCGAAATAAACGAAAAGGCCTTATCTTGTATGGGTTTTAATGGGAGAAGAGTATGTTTTTAAGGTAATTCATATTCAGTAATAATGAAAAAATATTTCGTTTAGATTACAGTCATATTACATTAATGTATAGATACAAATATTTAAAATCCTGTGAAATATTACTAACAATTGTGGAAAACTTATAGTAATATTGATATTTTGTTCATTGGAAGTGGTTAAAAAACTGACTTTTTAGAGACAAGAAATGTCCCCCTAAAACCGACTAACAAGGAGCACTAAAATCATTTAATTCGTTTTTTTCTTGCGGATTTTTCGTCAACCAATCCCATAATTGCGGATAAAATTATTACGGTAGTTAAAAAGCAGGCGCCTACCCCGATGAACATTGCTGCACCTAAGCTGGCAAATCCCCGCCAGATGGAAAATGTCAAAGAACCAAAAGCTAACATCGTGGTAAGGCTGGTAATAAAAATTGCTTTTCCCGTGCCGGCAAAAATTTTATTAATGGCACTTTTTCCTTCTACTTTCCAGCGATGCATAATGTGTACCCCATCATCAATACCGATACCTACAATCATAGGTAGTCCCATAACATTCATTATGGTAAGCTGCATACCGATGACTTTCATTATTCCTAACATCCAGAACAAACCCGCAATCAATGGAATCATTGCAATTAAGGCATCAGTATGGTTTCCAAAATCAAGCCAGAGAAGAATGAAAACGATAAAAAGAGTAAGTATTAAAGCGTTTTTTCCATCTCGGCCAATAATATCGATAAGTGCCCTGAAGATAACAGGCATCCCGGTAGCTTTATCACTAACTTTTTCTAAGTCATCAGAAAAACGATTCATAAAGTCCATATTCTGCCAGATATTCATTGCCGGGAAAGCAACTACTAAAAACTGGGTACGCTTTTTATTGGAATATCTGTCTAAAATAGAAGCGGGTAAATCTTTTTGTCGGATAATTTTCTCTGAACACATAAGTAAAGCAGCTTTTTTAAAATAAGGTGAAAAACATTTTTGGAAGGTTACCAGTTTAGGTCTCCCGGCAGTTTGATTCTGATGAAGAAAATCGATTAATTTACGGATGATGTTAATTGATTCAGGGTTGTCCGGGTTCCCGGTGATTTTACTGCATTTAGTATCTATTTTATCCTGGCCGCCTAAATAAGCCATATCCTGCATTTCCATTACATTCATTTCCAATCGTTCCAGCTCTTTTAGTAATTTATCTATTTTTGCCCGGGTGAAAGGCTGGTTTAAGGCTGAGGCCAGTAATGATTTTTTTATTTCCAGAATATGGGGCATCCTTTTTTTCTGCTCTTCTTCTGAGGGGAAATAAAGGGATATGTCATCTATGGAAGCAACCGAGGGAAGGTCTTTTATTTTTTTAGCCAGTTCCCTTGATTCTTCAACACTGTCGGCTAATATCATTGCATAATCGATACTAAGGTCAAATTTTTCCAGTATAACATCCTGTAATTCGACAGAATCCAAACCCTTGGGTTCCATATTCATATAGTTTTGGTCGAAGGTTATTCTGAGGGCAGAAAATACCAGAAAACCGGTAACCATTAGTGAAACAATAATAGTTAAGCGATATTTTTTACTTAAAAGGCCGCTTATTTTACCCAGTATTTTTAAGGAAATATTTTTAGGGCCTGCCATCTTTTTTAATTTTCCTGCTTTAATTTTTTTCTCCAACCTTTTTTCTCTCAGGACCAGTAAAGCCGGTAAACATAAAAAAGTAACTACCATAATAACCAGCAATCCGCTGCCTGATACAATTCCCAGTTCTTTCATTCCCCGGGAGCGGCAGATGAGCAGGGTAAAAAAAGCAACTGCAGTAGTGAGAGCTCCGGTGATAATCCCTTTACCACTGTTGAGAAATGTTTTTTGCAGTGAATCTTCAATAGGGAGGCCCAATGACCTGTTTTCAGTAAAGCTGGAGATAATATGAATAGAAAAATCAATACCCAATCCGATTAAAATTACTCCCATCATCGAAGTCATTATATTTAATGTCCCTACAGTGATAGCAGTAAGGCCAACTACGCAGATAACCCCAAAAAGCAGGTTTAATAAAGCAAAAAGAGGAGCGAGCCACATTCTAAAGGCAAGTACCAATAATATGTAAATCGCAATAAAGGCAACAATAGTAGAAATACCTAAGCTTTGTTTGCTATAGACCATTTCGTCACGTCCAATAGCAACCATCCCGGTAAGTCCTGCCTGAACCCCATCAAATTTTTTCGTTAAGTTATTTACTATTTCCTGGACAGTATCAGTTCCATCAAGTACCTTGTTCATATCAAACATATTAAAGTTGGGGATGACATTTAATAGTAATGCTTGTTTATCATAGGAAAGCATATATTTTTCCCCGGTAAGCAATTTATCTGCGGCCTGATGAATATCTTTTCGGAAGACGGAATCGCCGGAGAGATGATTTTGTATTACTTTTATAAAATTTTCTATTCCGTCTAAAAACATAAAGGCGCTATCTTCTTTTTCACGGGTGGAGATGGATTCTTCCCGTTGAATATATTCCTTTTCCAGACTGTTATTGATATTAGTGATTAAAGGCAGGAGATTAGGGTTTTTAAAAACATCTTTCATATTTTTTAAATCATCTGCTTTAATCAGCATCAACCCGTGTTCTTTAATAAAATCCGTTTCCTGTTTATAATCAATCCGTTTAAAAAAAAGTTTACCGTCTCTAGGGTCTATTTTTTGCGCTATTTGTGGAACTGCAGCCTCAGCAAAAGCTTTTATTTTTTCTTCTTCACCTTGCACTACTACTACGATACTGGTAGCCGATACAAATTCATCAAGTACTTTATTAAATTGGATTGTCCTTTTGTCTTTTGCCGGCAAAAGATCTGACCATCGCATAGTATGCCTTATTTGGGTAGCCATTATTCCGAAGAGTACAGTGAAAAGAAGAACAAATGATAGCATTTTCCATGGATGGGTTGAATGCAGTTTGGCTAAAGATTTAAGTATTTTATCTCGCATAATAATTGGTCCTTTTTTTTGCGTTTTCCTGTTTATTTTCCCCTCCTCTTAATCTCCTCCTTAAAAACCGGCGGACTGGCCTCCCACAACGGGGAGGAGAAACGAAAAGAAATGGAAAATTTATATCAAGACTTGTTACTATTCCCAAAATGTGAACTGAACAATTTCATTTATTATTATTGGTCTTAATAATTTTTTGAAATATTTTAAAAATATATCTGTAATCTTGCTGTTCCGCCATTTCCCAGTGTCCGGTCATAGTTGCTTCCTTTTTTACCCAGATTAAAATTTAGAAATAGCGATAAGTCTACATTTTCAAATAAGCTATAAGTAAAAGAAGGAATTAACGAAAGACTGCCATCGTTGAGACTGGTAATTACGGAAGTTCCCGCAGTAATTAAATCAGTCATTGGATGGGTAAGAGAGGCGTATATTTGGTCCCGGGATATAGTTTTTGTCTGGGCGGTAATGAATTGCAGCCAGTCATTTAAATCGTATTTTTTATAGTCACATTTACCGCTGGTATTGCGGTAGGACTCGCACATAAAATAAGTTCCTCCGATAAAAGTGTAATCAATTCCGGTAACAGATTCATAAAAATCGTCCGTGTCTTTAATAAAATTGTAGGCATATTCTTCCCATACACCCAGTCCCAGGAATTCGCCCACAAAATCCCCTCCCAGAATTTTTCTTTTCCGGGGTGTATCTTCAAAAGTAAAAT
>CBDUZB010000129.1:0-4532 GCA_965371605.1 uncultured bacterium | reverse complement strand
GCGAGTTTTCCATTTTTAGCTTGTTTTTGCGTGCCCGAAGGGTAAAATTATGCGTAAGCGAGAGAAACATATTTTTCCTTTATGTTCCTCGTTTAAACTCTCAAATCTTTTAACTCATATGTCTGTTATCTTTATTCCGTCATCTATGGACTATCTTTTAACCAATCTAACAAATTTAAACCAATTAAACTGTCTTTTCCAACCGTCTTTTAACTGTTTTTGTCTTTAACTTATAACTCATAACTAGTAACTAATAACTGTAGTTTCTATCTTCCTTCTTCTCTTGCTTTCTGAAAAGTTTCGACTAAGTTCTGAGAAACAGGCAACGGAGTCTGCTCATAATGGGAAAAATTCATTCGATACTTACCACTGCCCTTGGTCAATGAACGTAAATCTACCGCATATTTGGAAAGCTCACTTAATGGTACATGTACTTTTATTTTTTCTTTTTTATTTTTTATTTTTTCCATACCTAAAACTCTTCCCCTGCGGCTATTTAAATCACCCATTATGCTCCCCGTATAATCATCAGGGACAAATACTTCCGTTTCCATTATTGGCTCTAAAATAAATGGTTTTGCCTCTTTTATCCCCTTCTGAAAAGCCATTGCTCCGGCAATCTTAAAAGCCATATCGGAAGAATCAACGTCATGATAAGAACCATCAAATAAAGTAACTTTAATGTCTACCACCGGATAACCGGCTAAAACGCCTTTTTCCATTGATCCCCGCACTCCCTTTTCTACGGAAGGAATATAATTACGGGGAATGGCCCCTCCCACTATTTTATTTACAAATTCGAAACCTTTCCCCCTTTCTAAGGGTTCAATTTTCAGCCAACAGTCACCATATTGGCCACGGCCTCCTGACTGTTTTTTATATTTCCCCTGGACAGAGGCATTTCCGGCAATAGTCTCTTTGTAAGCAATTATTGGGGATCTAAACTCTAAATCCACTCCATATTTAAATTTTACACTGGATTTTATCACTTCCAACTGTAAATCCCCTATTCCGGCAATAATCATCTCTTTGGTTTCCGCATCAAAACTAAATTTTATCGTTTTATCTTCATTCATTATTGCGGATAATGCCGATGCGACCTTTTCTTCATCCCCTTTTGATTTAGAATAAACAGCCATTTTCATAACCGGCTCCGGAAACTCCGGTGGTTTTATTAAAACAGATGTCTTTCCCTCACCCAAAGTATCACCGGAAGCAGTTATTTTTAATTTTGCTACACAGGTTATATCCCCTGCTTCCACTTCTTCTGTTTCTATATGTTTTTTTCCTTGTAAAAAACACAATTGTCCAATTCTTTCTTTGTGTTTTTTTGTCCAATTATACACATCTTTTCCGGTACTTAACTTCCCGCTACAAACCTTAAAAAAACTTAACGCTCCTGTGTGTTGCTCACTTATTGTTTTAAAAACTAACGCGGAAAAAGGAGCGGAAGAATCAATTGGAACTTCCGAATTTCTTTCATTAGGAGCAGGAAAATAATTTGTTATTGTTTCCAGCAGGGATGTTATTCCTATATTTTTTAAAGCGGACCCGCATAATACCGGAATAATCTTTCTTTCAATAATTCCCTTTTTCAATTTTTCCTTTATTTCATTTTCTTCTATTGCCTTTCCTTCCAAATACTTTTCAGTTAAAACATCATCGCTGGAAGCAATAGCCTCAAGCATTGCATCCCGAAGTTTTTCCGCTTCCCCCTTAAACTCATCAGATAAAGCTTTTTGATTGCTTTTCCCACTACCGGACTCAAATCTGATTTCTTCCATTTTAATCAAGTCCACTACCCCGCAAAAATCATTTTCTTTTCCAATAGGTAACTGTAACGGAGTAACAGATGTTCCAAATTTTTCCTTTAACTCATTTAAAACTTTATCAAAATCAGCCATTTCCTTATCCAATTTATTAATAAAAAGAATAAAGGGTATTTTCTCGTTTTCAATATATTCTAAAATATTATCAATTTGTGTTTTCAATCCTGAAACAGCATCAACCACTATTATGACAGTATCCACTACATGCAAAGAAGAGATAATCTCTCCTATAAAATCAGCATAACCCGGAGTATCAATTAAATTTACTTTTTTTTGATTGTATTCAAAGAAGGTCAAAGCCGCATTTATCGAAATCTTTCTTTCTGTTTCTTCATGGGTATGATCGCAAAGAGTATTTCCCTGTTCAACGGTACCCAGGCGTGAAATAACTCCCGTGTCAAAAAGAATAGCTTCAGCTAACGAAGTCTTACCTGTATGGCCGCTGCCCGATAGACAAACATTTTTTAAATCCGCTGTTACATATTTTTTCATGCTTTCTTTCCTCCCCCATTTTTAAAATTTTTTAGTTCCACAAAAAAACCGCACAACTCTACTCTTAACTAATTATTTTTCCATCAATTAAACAAGAATTATTCAACAACACAATTTTCAAAGCAATTAATATACAATGAACTACCCCGCAGCAAGCTCTGGGAAATTAAACACTCAACCCTTCGCTTCCTTACGGCCTCTCAGGATTAATTCAATTACAGAGTTTTTTCAAAAAAAACTCTAAGTCTTATTGAAGAAAATATCAACGACCTTATTCCTTGTTTTCTCTCCTTTAATGATACTGATTTTGTTTTTTTTAACCTTATAAAAAACACTCAAAACCTTTATCAACATTTTGTTTGCTTTTCCTTGTATCGGAGATGCGGACAAATATACTTTAAGGCAATCTTCTTTTTCTTCTATCCGGTTCTTCTTTGCATTAGGGATGACTCTTACATTTAAACGCATAATTATTTTTACCAATTAAAATATATCAGCAAACAAATTCTTTAGGTCCGAATTTTATTTTTTTAAAATAATAAAGAATTGCTTTTCTAATTCTTTTTGAAGCCTTTCCGTCGCCGTAAGGATTAATTGCCTTAGCCATTCGTTGATACTCTTTTTTATCGGTCAATAACCGCTCAACAGAATTAACAATTTTCTTCTTATTTGTTCCGATTATTTTCACTGTACCAAACTTTACAGCCTCCGGCCTTTCAGTAACCTTTCTTAAAACCAAAACGGGTTTACCCAATGAAGGGGCTTCCTCCTGTATCCCACCACTGTCAGTTAATACCAAATAAGATAATTTCATCAGATTAACAAAATCAACATAATTCAAAGGACTAATTAAAGACACGTTAGGAATTCCGCTTAATATTTTTCTTGCTGTATTTGTAACTTCAGGGTTTAAATGAACGGGATAAATTATTCTTACTTTTTTATGTTTTTGGGCAATTTCCCTTAGTGCATAACAAATGTCCATCAAAGGTTTCCCCCAATTTTCCCGACGGTGAGCAGTAACCAAAATTATTTTCTCCTCTTTTTTATGAAATAATTTATTTTTATCAATTTTCCTTTTTCTCCGGGCAATTACTTTAAGAGCATCTATTCCCGTATTTCCGGTGATAAAAATTCCTTCCGGAGAAATGTTTTCCCTGAGTAAGTTTTTTTTGTTTTTTTTGGTAGGAGCAAAATGTAATACACAAAGGGCATCAGACAGCAGACGATTGACCTCCTCAGGGTAAGGATTAAACTTATCATAAGAACGCAAGCCGGCTTCTATGTGGGCAACGGGAATCTTTTCATAAAAAGAAGTTATGGCGGCAAAAAGGGTAGTGGTTGTATCTCCATGTATACAAACCAAATCCGGCCTTTCTTTTTTAATTACTTTCCCTAATTTGTTTAATGTATTAGTGCTGACTTGATAAAGGTTTTGTGATTTTTTCATTATATTCAAATCGTAGTGCGGTTTAATATTAAATAAGGTTAAAACCTGATCGAGCATTTGACGATGTTGTGCGGTAACAACGACTATCACTTTAAACATCTTTGGATATTTTTTCAGTTCGCAAATCAAAGGGGACATTTTAACTGCTTCCGGCCGAGTACCAAAAACACACATTATTTTCTTCAAATTTTATCCTCCCCTTTTTCCAGATTGCTACAATTCCAATAAAACCCTCTCACATTAAAAATTTATTTTGCTATTATTTTTTCGAAAATCACTGTTAAGATGGAACCACTTCCCATCAGTATAACAAAGAAATACATCATGAATACAATCTCCCGTTGGGTCCAACCTCTTTTTAAGAGTCGATATTGAAAATCATTTTTATTTATATTTGATAAAAGTTCTTCTTTTTTTGATTTCTGTAAAACAGCAAAAGATAAATTCAAAAAAGGCATCCCCATAATAAAAATGGGGAAAAATAGAGCAATTATTGCCGTAGTTTTTAATCTTCCCACTACGGTAATAATCCCTAACAGAAAACCAATAAACATTTTACCGCTATTACCTAAAACTATTTTTGCCGGAAAAACATTATAGTAAAGAAAACCTAAAGTCGCTCCTCCTAAAACAGCACATAGAATAACTGTTAATTGTAATTGACCGGTAATTATCGTTGAACGGGTAATTTTCATTACCAAAATTGCGACTATAAGAAAAACAAAGGAATTAATAACTACAACTCCTGCCGCTAATCCATC